>JADHXC010000024.1 GCA_016783135.1 Dehalococcoidales bacterium
ATCACAAATGGCCACCAATTGCACCATTAATTATAGCCCCTTACGCACGAATCATGTCCAGACATCTGAATTTAGATTTCTTTGTAAAGCTAATAAGAGTCTCAAGTATTTCGGGTATTCCCTCTGAAAAAAACTGTTGTTCACTTTCCTCGTGTTGCTGTCGTAAGTATGAATCTATTTCCTGTTCAATATCTGGGGTTATCACAATACCATTGGCTTGAAGATAAGACTTGACGATGTCCGTATAAGCTTGTATATTACCCTCTTCACTTTTGATATGGTAAAGAGCACCATTCGAAGATGTTGGTTGTCCATATTTATGATAGTGTGGAACATCCATGCTGATATAATATCAGTACGAGTATTAGTTGGCAATATATCCGCCTCCTCTATCCCACTCGGTCACTCCAGCTACGAAATGGTCAGACGTAACTGACCCAATTCGCATCTAACGACACAGGGGGTCACGCCTAGCCATCAACCTGGTAAATGGAGAGAGGGAAGTTCATCGCTCCCTCTCTCTCGTGTAGCTCCCCGTGGAGCTTTCCCTTGCGTAGCTGCGTGTTTTCCCTCGTGGTTTGGTGTGTCCTGGCGCATCTCGACACTATCGTTCGCTCAGACTCCGAAGACCGATGCTCTATCCGCTGAGCTATAGGCGCTTGCCCTAGTATAGGCTCGATAGGGCCGGACAGTCAACCGGATGTACTCGTCCAGTACATTAGTGACACTCCAGTACAGCCGATGCTGATTACCACCAGAGAGTGCCTGTACGGTTAGCCATGGTACTGGCTGTCTCCTCATGAGGCGGTATCTCATCCCTCTTACGCCTTTCTACTCTGTAGAAAGGGGCAATATCTATACGTGTGGGAAGCAGGTTTTGCCTGCTTCCCACACAAGAAGATAACTAACCCTCCCTGCAGGGAGGAGATCAGGGGGTGGGGCGTTGGGCAGTGACCACGATAACTTACTCTTTTGTGTCAACCTTTAGTCTGAACGAGAGCAATAACCGTGGCAGAGTTAACAACGATTAGCTTGCCTTCTAACTCCAGTTGCACGCAAGGCGAGTTGCAACCGGACGCACAATACAGTTAGAATCCAGGTGCACGACAGTATGCTTACGGGGCTGGTTAATACGCTCGTTCAATGCCTCCCATACCTGATATCTCATCCAGATAGGTGTTCCACGAATAGTATATAAAGGAGGAAGACGATGGAATACAAGCAGATAATATACCAACCGGGGAAAGTCGCCCGGGTGATTCTCAACCGGCCCCGCTATCTGAATGCCCAGAGTGTGGTGATGCGTGAGGAGTTAGATGACGCCTTTGCGCGGGCCATGGAGGATGAAGAAGTGGGGGCACTCGTTCTGTCTGGTGCGGGTGACCATTTCTGCAGCGGACACGACATCAGTACGCACGAAGACCAGGAGGATAGGCAGGCCCGAGGATTCTCCAGGGACCGGTTTGCCCGGTATAAAAATATGCGCGCCATTACGCTTGAGAACACACTACGCTGGCGCAATCTGCCAAAGCCTACGATAGCGATGGTGCACGGTTACTGCATCTTTGGCGGCTGGATATTCGCTGCGGCCATGGATATCATCTTTGCCTCGGAGGACGCGCTCCTCCTGCCGTCGCATGTGCAGTACTTCTCGGTACCGTGGGAGCTCGGTCCGCGCAGGACCAAAGAAATCCTTTTCGAGCACCGTTTTATGACAGCCTGGGAGGCCTGTGAGGACGGGTTCGTTAACCGTGTCTATCCCCGGGAGAAACTGGAAGTGGAAACGCTGGCCTTTGCCGAGCGCGTCGCGGAGAACTACCTGAGTGACCCCATGCGGATACGCACTACCAAGTTCTCCGTCAACCACATGGAGGATACGATGGGCTTTACGGCCGCGGTTGAGGCCGCCTACCAGAGCTTCTTTGTCCTGGCTGAATCCGGAGACCAGCAGATACCCCATCCCGAGCAAGGCGGCTACGCACAGACGCACGTCGCCCGACGCAATCTGGAACTGAGCAAAGACTGGCTTGAATCCAGGCTGCGACATTAGCTGGTCAGCAGCCCTGATTTGATAATTAGTACAATCCGTGGTGGTCGGTTATAGTTATGCCGTGCTCAGTGCGGTCTGCTACTATTGACTGAGATGACGCAGGAACAACATCGATACTGAAAGGGGGCTTCCCATAGAGGGACCATGAAAATTGACATTTCTTTCCTCGGCGCAGCTCAGAATGTTACCGGCTCGTGTTTTCTGGTTGAGACTAACGGCGTCAGATTACTGGTCGACTGCGGGATTTATCAGGAGCGGGAATTCATACACCGCAACTGGGATAGTTTCCCTTTTTCGCCCGACGCCCTGGATGCAGTCCTCCTGACGCATGCCCATCTTGACCATTGCGGGCTGCTGCCCAAGCTGGTCCGCGAAGGATTCAACGGTTCGATATACTGTACGGCTGCCACTGCAGATATCGCCAAAATAATACTCATGGATTCGGCAAGGATACAGGAGGAAGATGCTGAGTTCAAGGGAAGGAGGCATCGTCGTGAGGGAAGGCGTGGCGCACATCCTGAAGTCCCGTTGTATACCACTGATGATGCCAGTGCGGTTTTCCCTCTCTTCTCTCACGTGGAATATGGGGAGGAGGTAGAGGTGGGCGAAGGCGTTGAGGCTGTGTTCCGCGACGCCGGACATGTTCTGGGCTCGGCGATGATAAAGGTCAGGGTAAAGGATAACCGGGAGGAGAGGACTATTCTCTTCTCAGGAGACGTCGGCAGGCATGACCGGCCCATACTGCGAGACCCCACTACCTTTGAGGACGCGGACTACGTACTCGTTGAGTCCACATATGGTAATCGGCTCCTGCCCGATGCAGGCCACACCACCGATGAACTGGCCGAGGTGATAAACTCGACGGTGGATGCCGGAGGCAATATCGTTATTCCCAGCTTCGCCCTGGAAAGGGCACAGGAAGTGCTGTATTGTCTGAACGAGCTCTTGCTGGAGAACCGTGTACCGCATTTGTTGACTTTCGTCGATAGCCCGATGGCAATCCGCATTACGGAGGTATTCGAACGTCATCCGGGGCTTTTCGACGAGGAGATGCTGGCGCTGCTGCGCAAAGGGGAATCGCCCTTTGACCTGCCGGGTCTGACACTGGTGAGAACAGTAGGTGAATCCAAAGCGATAAACCGTGTAAAAGGCAGTGTGGTGGTCATTGCCGGCTCCGGCATGTGTACTGGCGGCAGGATAAAACACCATCTGGTAACCAATATCTCCCGGGCAGAGAGCACTGTGCTCTTTGTCGGATACCAGGCTAAAGGGACTCTGGGAAGACGTATAACTGACGGTGCCAGGAGGGTCAGAATACTGGGGCAGCACTATCCGGTCCGGGCGAGAATTGCCCGGCTAAACGGCTTTTCCGCACATGCCGACCGGGACCAGCTCTTCAGATGGTTGTCCGTGTTGAAGAGACCACCCCGGCAGGTATTCGTTGTCCATGGTGAAAAAGAAGCGGCCCATGACTTTGCTCATTTCCTGAGACAGGAGACAGGCTGGGAAACATCGGTGCCCGGGTATCGGGACCGGGTTGTCCTGGAATAGAGGCGCAGGCTCAGTCGGTCTTTGCTTTGAGGATTAATACCAGGCCGCTCTTGAGACAGGTCCGGCACTCTTCACGTAGATGGTGATTCCTGAGTATCTCCTCTAACCCACCGTTCTTCAGATATTCCCTGAACCCTCGATAGTGTGACCCACCGGCAAGGAATTCTACAATCCTTGCCAATCTTGCCCAGACATTCCCGGGCAGGGGGACCTGAAAATCTATGAAGACCAGGGCTCCCTCCTGTCTGACAACCCTCTTCATTTCAGAAACAGCTTTGTCCTGACTGGCCTTGTCCCTATCGTGCAGTCCGAAACTTATGGATGCATAATCAAAGTAACCGTCTGGATAAGGCAGGCTGGCCGCATCACCTAGCTGGAAGGAAGTGTTTGCCAGGCCCTGTCTCTGCCTGTTCTTCGCAGCCACATTCAACATGTCCGGGTGTATGTCTATCCCTGTGGCAATGATACCTTGTCGTCCGTATTCCAGGACCTGCGCCCCGGTCCCACAGCAGACATCCAGCACCCTGTCTCCGGCATTCATACCGGCGAACCGCGGTACGGCCTGCCTGACATCTCTCAATACCGGGTCTACTATGGTCTCATAGTTGAATATGAACATATCTCTCAATCATATCATATGGCCTGTAGACCGCAGCCCTTGGTGTATTCAGCGTGGATAGAGTGGTATATTACCACGATTTTGGAGGGGGAGGTAGCGTGGGACCGGCAGTGTACTGGCACTGCCCTTAGCTGAGAGATTCAAGAGGACCCGGCAACGGCCATGAGAAAAGCGGTTTTCGAGCCTGCTATTCCTTCCTGTCTCCCAGCACCGATACGATTAGCAGGCTGGGACCGGTGTGAGTGCCGATTACGGGGCTTGCTTTGGAAAGGAGTATGCGTTCCCTGGGAAACCGACTGGCCAGCCGTTCAACCAGCATCTCCGCTTCGTCATGCGCCGTGGCATACTCCACAGCCATTTCTTCAATATGGTCAAAGCTCATGGCAAAATGATACAGGTGGTCTATTGCCTTGGCTCGCGAGCGTTCCCTGCCAAAGGGGTACACCTCGCCGTCCTTCATACCGATTATGGGGTTCACCTTGAGTATTGACCCAAGTAATGCTTGTGCCTTACCAATACGTCCGCCTCGTTTTAGATATTCAAGTGTATCAAAAGCCGCACGGAAATCTACACGTGGGATATTATGGTTGACTACATCCAGGATTTCTTCCATGCTGGCTCCCGATTGGGCTGCCCGCGCAGCAGTGATAACTACAAACCCTTGTGCCATGACTGCCATTCTGGAGTCAACGACTTCTACCCGGCATTTTCTCTTCATCAACCCTACGCTCTGAAGGGCTACTTCATGCGTTCCACTGAGCTTGGACGTAAGCGTGATGGCCAGAATCTGGTCCGTTTCCTCGGCCAGCGCATCATATACTTCGGCGAATGCCCCCGGCGACGGCACCGAAGTGACCGGCAACGTCTCCGACCGCGTCAGTCTGTCAAAGAACTGGTCTGGAGTAAGGTCTACGCCGTCACGGTAGACCTCGGTCCCGAATCGAACGTGTAGAGGGACGATTGTTATCCCCAGATCCTGGACCACTTGCGGGGGTATGTCGGAAACGCTATCAGTTACAATCCTTACTGTCATCGGCACGCTCCAATCGACATGTTACTCGTCTCTGGTCAGTCCATCCGACGCGGTAGTACACTTTATCCCTGCTGACCTCGTTTGTCAATGTCGACAGGAGAGATAAAACCCCTGGCCGTGCGGTATGTAATGCGGACTGGCACAATAGGAAGAGGTCAGTGAAGCAAGGTATGCATCATCTCCGGTCCGCCTCGTCAGGAAGGGTCTCCCCTTGCCCTGTTAATCTTCACCAGCTTCACTCCCAACTGCACTGTTCACGTTGCGCTTGAACATTCGCGTGTGATACCTTTGCCCCAACATCGTATAGGTTAATAGGAACACAGGACAGAGATGCAGATTGAGGCATCCAGGAAGAAAGGGAGTCAAGGAGGGAAAATATGAGCAAGAAGAGATGGTTATTGGTGGCAGGTCTGGCATCGTTGCTGGCGATAACCGGACTGACAGGATGCGGTTCGGGCAGTCCCACTCTCGGAGCCGGGGAAGTAGCACAAATCAATATCAGCGGTCAGCAGGAAGGTATCTGGGTGACCGGAGAGGGTAAGGTGACAGCCGTTCCCGATATCGCCACACTGATGCTGGGTATTGAAGCCCAGGATACAAGCGTGGTCTCAGCTCAGACCGCAGCAGCGGCAGCCATGAACGATGTGATAACAGTTCTCAACGACAGCGGAGTGGCCAAAAAGGATATCCAGACGCAGTACTTCAACATTTACAAGGTTACCAGATGGGACAGAGATGACGAGCAGGAGGTGGTCGTTGGATTTCGAGTAACCAACGTGGTTTCCGCCAAGCTCCGGGATATGGACAGTGTCGGTTCCATCATTGATGCAGTGGCGATGGCAGGTGGAGACCTTACCCGCGTAGATGGTATCAGCTTCTCGGTGGATGACCCGACAGAGTACTACGTGGAAGCCAGGGAAGAAGCAATGGCTGATGCCAGGGCCAAAGCAGAGCAACTGGCCAGGCTGGCCGGAGTAAAGCTGGGTAAGGCGACCTACGTCGCTGAAGGAAGCTCCGGGAGTGCATACACTATTCCGCAACCACGCATAGCCTTCGCGATGGCGGAAGGGATGGCTGTGGAGACGTCGATCAGCCCTGGCGAGACGGAGATTGGTCTGACTGTTCAGGTTGCTTACAGTATCTCGAACTGATGGCAGGATAAGGAGAATTCAAAGGAGGGCTGGTACTACACGGTACCAGCCCTCTGCTGTTCGGGGGGTCTCAGGACACTCCCGATGAAGACATATACGAGAACACCTGCTTTGATTTACGGGAGCCAGGGGGCTATATTGATGGTATTGTATAACCGGAAAAGGAGGTTGAAGGGGATGGATTCTGCTCTTGAGGGCATCAGGGTAATTGACGTATCTCAGGTAGTGGCTGTGCCAATGGGTGCCCGGCATCTGGGGGATTTTGGTGCAGACGTAATACATATCGAGCACCCTCAGCGGGGAGACTTCTGGCGAAGCCACCAGGCAGGACACGGGGGTGGTAATGGTGTCCCTTCTACAGTCAACTATAACTGGGAGGCCTTCAACCGAAACAAGAAAAGCGTTGCTCTGGACCTGTCCAAAGAGGGCGGCCGGGAAATCATCTACAAACTGGTGGAAAAGGCTGACGTGTTCGTGACCAATCTACGCATGTTTGAGCGGGAGAGGTACGCACTGGAATACGAGACCTTGAGTCGATTGAACCCGGGACTCATCTATGGCTCCATAACAGGCCTCGGTAAGAAGGGGCCTGAGCGGAATTTACCCTCATTTGACCAGACTGTCCACTGGTTCCGGTCGGGCGTTACCCATATGCTGACACCGCCCGGAGCATCGGCCATTGGTTTTCGAGCTGGTTTTGGGGATACCGTAGCCGGGCTTGGCCTGTTTGCTGCGGTGATGACGGCACTATACGTGCGGGAAAGGACAGGAGTAGGGCAGGAAGTGGACCTGTCTCTCTTCCACACCGGGATGTACCAGCTCTCGTTTGATATTGGGGGTGCTCTGATAACCGGCCAGGACATGCGAGATATTGCACCGGGCCAACTGGATGAAGAGGACCCGAGGGTGAAGCGCTACCGCGAACTGAGAGCTGAATCCGAGGCATCGTTCAACCGCCTCCAGGACTTCATGAAAGAGAATATCCCCAATCCTCTAGTAATTGACTATACGACAAGGGACGACAGGATAATACACCTCAACGTACTGCAACCAGACCGTTACTGGGCAAAGGTCTGCCGGGCCCTGGGTCAGCCGGAGCTGGAGCATGACCCCAGGTTCGAGAATCACGAGGTCAGGCTTGAGAATCACCTTGCCCTTTACACCATTATCAGAGACGCTTTCAAGAGCAGGCCACTCGAGGAGTGGAAGTTACGCCTTACTGAGGCCGGCATTCCTTTTGGCGCACAGCAGAAGCTCAGCGAAGTGGTCAACGACCCTCAGGGAAGGGCGAATGATTGCTTTGTGCCTTTTGACCACCCCACCTACGGACGCATCGAGGTGCTGGCCAACCCTCTCAATCTAAGTAAGACCCCGTCCAGTGTCAGATTACCGGCACCCGAGTTCAGCCAGCATACTGAAGAGGTCCTTCTCGGGCTTGGCTACAGCTGGGAAGATATCGCTCAATTCAAGGAGCAACTGGTCATATAAGGCTGGGTTGTGCCCCTGTGACTGGACAGGTATGACCTTGATATTCTTGCCGACCATGCTGTCATCGTAACCGTAAGCTCAACTTGACAAAGCTGCCAGAGTATCCTAACCTCAGGGGGCTGGTAGTAGACCATGACCAGCCGGCAATCAGGCTTTATGAATACCGATTTGAGCATAGCCCCACCGAATTGTGCAAACAGTGCCCTACGCAGGCTGCCTGACATTGGTATGCCTCACTGTCAACCCACCAGGCAGTTCCCTCATGCCCCGTGTCCGACCACCTGCATCCCTGTCTGAAGCGATAGCTTCCTTGGCTTACGTTTCCTGTGCTACCTGGTCTATCTGGCGCAGCCAGAGGTCTATGGAGTAATTTATGGCGGAGAAGAATACGAGCGTTTCTGAAAGGCAACGGCACCAGTGGCCACGGCCCCAGGTACAGAAGGCCGTCATCCTGGCCGCCGGTGTGGGTGACCGTCTGCGTCCGTTGACGGACCGGTTGCCGAAATGCCTCGTGCCGGTAAACGGAGTGCCGATTCTCGTCAATACACTGACCCACCTGGAAGACTCAGGGATAAGGGAGACGGTCATCGTAGTTGGTCACCTGAAGGAGAAAATCCTTGAGCGTATCGGTGACCGGTTCCGGGGAATGAAGATAACATACGTGGAGTCGGAGCGCTACACTACCACGAACAACATCTATTCTCTATGGCTTGCCCGAGAGTACCTTGATGAAGATGTACTCCTTCTCGAAGCTGATGTGTACTTCGAGCGAGAGTTACTCGACAGCTTGCTGAGTGCCAGAGAAGAGAACCATGCGGCGGTCGCACATCATCAGTCATGGATGTCCGGGACCGTGGTCCGACTCGATAAGCACGACAACATCGAGACCATGGTAGTTTCCAGGCACCAGGAATCTGATTTCGATTACTCGAACACCTTGAAGACAGTCAATATCTACCGTCTCGGTGGCCGTTTCTTGCGCGAACACTTCCTGCCTTGCCTCGATGCCACCATTGCCTCGGGCAACGTCCATGATTATTACGAGACGGTGCTGAATGAGCTATGCAGCCAGGACGGGCTAACCATAGCTGCCGTCCGCTACGTGCGAATCGCCTCCCGTACCGAGGTTGAGAACCATGCCCTCACTGAGGCTCTGCGAAGAATGATTGGGATATCGCGGGCGGAAAGAACCGTTAGTCCTTTCCGAAGCTAGCCGGCGCCGTCTCTTGCGAGGAGATGCTCTTCACCCGGTCGGTAGATGTAGCTCTGGCCCGGTCCGATTCTTTCCGTGTAGAGAACACCCTTGTGGTCGTCGAACTTGACTACAAGTGCGTAGTGGTCGACTCTGGGTAAGTAAAGCCTGACAACTCCCCGTTTGTTAGCTCGGGAAGTACCCAGCCCGGCGACTGATATCTCGGCCCCGCTCACCGACTGGCCTCGTTGGTCCAGTACCAGCACGGTGGCCATGTGTCGTGACATCATTCTGGCTATCAGTTGCTTCACTCTCCCCGCTCGACCGGGGGCAGGTATATCAGGGATGCCAACCAGAACATCCTCCTCGTAGTCCCCGGCCTGTTTCGGGACACGCCAGTCCGGGCCATATTTGACCTCAAGGTACTCCTCGGGCGGGTTCGGCACGAGAAACCTTTCACCGAGGAACTCTATTTCTTTAAGGTCAGTAAGCAGGTGAACCGGGATGCGGATTCCCGGATACATGAATACCGCATTATCAAGCACCCGGTAGCAGTTCCAGTCAATCCTGACGGATTCCTTTATCATCGGTACGTACAGAGAGTAGTCAAGGCGCTCGATTCTGAGGAGAAAACCTCGTTCTCTGAGCGTTAGCGCCACCGATTCCACCGTTTCCTCACTGAGTCCGTGCAGACCGATTATAGAGCCGACATCAATATCGTCGTCCCACGGAATGAAGGCATTATCCCTGATTGCACCCAGGCATGTCCCCTGACGAAGGAAGAAGGCCACTCCGGCCTCGTCCATGACCTCTTTTACCTCGAGCAAGACCCTGGTCGCAGCGGGTATGTCTATCGGGTCCAGCAGACCCAGAATTCGGTCTAGTTCTGCTTCATCGGTTGGACTGAGTTTATCCATTATCCTCCTCTGTGACTTGAAGACATCCACGGTACTGCATGAATGCCATGTTTCTGTATTACCTGTATTACAAATTGCCGGACCCTTCATTCAGAGGGACCCTGGTAACGGAAGTAAGTCTATTCGGAACACACAGTGCTTGTCAACGCTGGACTCCGGACCCTGCCCCGGGGACTGGCAGAACATCTGTCGGTCGCCTGTCCGGAATTCGAGCATGAATGCCCAATACCTGCGAGCTAGTATTTAGAGAATGTTTCGAAAATTGCCCCCGGTCTTTATGTTTTGTTTAGAGTTCCGGTTGTATTCTGATAGTAGAGAGCAAGGAGACGAGTTGAGCAATAAGGAGTAATGACAGGCTCCAGCTCAAGACCCCAGTAGACAGTCGCCTTACCTCTTACCGCCGAAACAGGACACCGCAGAGTGACGCACTGCGGTGTTCCTCATTTTCCAGCACCTTCATAGTTTTGCTTGAAGGATTGGCAGTCCTGTGGCATATGTTCGGGCTACGTGTTTCCCGGCATTCTCTTGTTCCTTGCCGGGGTTGAGTATCGGTAGCGGCAGCAGGTGGTCGTGGCAAGCACGCACCATCGTTGCGACTACGGCTGGTCCTTCTTGCTTTTACGCAGCAGCCAGGTTGCCACACTGCCACAGACTATGAAAATGCCCAGGCCGATGGGTGATGCCCATCCCAGTACCACAGGTCCATCTTCTCCCCTTTTCTCGCCTCGGGTGGCGTTAGTTAAGGATAAGTCGTGCCCGTTTGAAACGGGCCGAAATCTCGGGTCAGGTTATCAATTCGAATGGCTGTGTTCATGGTTCTCCTGTTAGTCAGCGGTCACGCCTGACGCGGCTACGGCATGATAGAGCGAAGCGAATGCCAGGCGAATCCACATGATTGACACAATAACTCCCACGCCAAAGCAGATGAGTCCGGCGATAGCGATAGGGATTGCCAGCAGGCCAATTAGGAAGACCTGCCAGGCGTATCCGTCGGTCATGCGCCAGCTTTCCTTGACCGCGTCGATAACCTTCATCCTCCGGTCTACCACCAGGTAGGGTGTAAAGGCTAGCTTGCAGGCAAATACGATACCGGGTACTATCAGAAATATCAGGCCAGCACAGATAATTGCACCCACGAGTATATTCGCCAGCACTGCGTCCGCGTAGTACTTAAAGACCTCGAGTATATCTCCTACCTTCGGTTGGTCGCTTCTGGCTGCTCTCAGGTTCACAAAAGCAATGCCATATTCTATCGGTCCCAGTAGCAGAAGACCGTAGGCCAGCGACAGCACACTCAGTAGAGTTACGCCGGCAGCACGTGTTCCTTCAGCAGCATCGAACCACCCGACAGGGATGGCTACGATGAAGCCGATTACTGTTATCAGGAACAACTCAAGGAAGTAATCCTGTAGTCTTCGCCACCCATTTCCGTAGCTTGAACCCACACTCGGCACCAGTGTGACCGGCTCCTGCACTGTCTGCTTGTTGTCTTGAACCATTCCAGCCTCCTTCTATTTGCCAGGTCGGGAACCTGTCGTTCTTACCAGCTATGACGCGTCCCTTCATCCAGTTTCCTGAGTTTACTACACTACCTTCGGCCTGTCATCAGGGAGATGTCTGGTTATACCATAGCCAGGAGTACGACTGTCACCTCCTCCTTTTGGGTGAGCGACTTCCTGTGCCTGCTGCGTCGTGCTGGCTGCTGATTCGTAGACTCCTGTACTGGAAGGTATGGCGCTCTGGTTCCCTATTCAGGCCCTCTACACAACCGGTAGATTGACGGCTGGTGATAGCGAAGCACGATAGGGAATACCATGGCGGATGACAGGGGTTACCTGGTCACATTGACACCTCTGTACATAAAGTGTAAAATACACATTAAGCTAGCGCTGAGGTAAAAAGTGAAACTGCTGGTTATCGGTTGTGGGCAGTGCGGCGGTAGGGTTGCTGATGAGTTTGCCCGAAGGGACAGAAGGGCGCGCGAGCAACGTGGCGTGTCAATTCTCAGCGAAGCTTTAGCCGTCAACACCGATATTGCTGACCTCTCCGGGCTGACTTTTATCAAAACTGACCAGCAACACCGGATTCTCATCGGGGGTCGTAAATCCGGCGGCCACGGTGTTGGTAAAATAAACGAACTCGGTGCCGAAATCGCCAGAGAGGAAGGCGACCGGGTTTTAGAATCCATAGGGAACTCGCAGCAGCGCTCACCAGCGGATGCCTTTCTACTGGTCGCCGGTGCCGCCGGGGGTACCGGCTCCGGTGCGATTGCAGAGCTGACCCATCAGGTGAAGGAGCGCCACCCGGATAAGCCGGTGTACACCCTTATTCTTCTTCCTTTCCGCTATGAAGAATTGACTGAAGAAAGAGCCATCTACAACGTGGGGACATGCCTGAAATCCGCATACCTGGTGTCTGATGCCGTCTTCCTGGTTGACAACCAGCGGTACATCACGGACGGCGAATCTATCAAAAGCAACCTGACCAGGATAAACACGCGTGTAGTAGGTCCCTTCTATAACCTGCTGTGTGCCGGTGAAGAGAAAGACCCCAGGCGTATCGGCTCCCGTCTTGTTGATGCGGGTGACATAATCCAGACGCTATCGGGATGGACCGTTATCGGGCACGGGCAGGCGTCTGTCTCGCGTGCCAGATTCCCCATGGCTGGGAAGCTTGACTTCAGGAACAAGTTGACTGAGACCGAAAAGGGAATCCACGCGATGAACCAGGCTATTGCGAGCTTGTCACTCAAGTGCAGGCCGGAAGATGCCCGGAAAGCGCTCTACCTCCTGACGGCACCGCCGGAGGAAATGAGCATGACCCTGATTACGGACCTCTCTATGACACTGAAGAGCGTCGCCACGGAGGCCCTTATCCGCAGTGGCGACTATCCGAGAGGTCGAGACTCTATTCATGTTACTGTCATCCTGTCTGAACTGACAAATTCAGGCAGGATATCTGACTACTTCAGCAAGGCAATCCGCTACATCTACCTCAAGAAGCGGCGGCTAGGAGAGCTCAAAGAAGGGCGGGAAGGACTAGAGGAAGCCCTGCGAGATATACCCCTGCTGCTGTAAGCCGGGTGCTTCGGTCTCCCGTGGAATACTCTCCTTGCCGACTATGACTTCGCTATGACGCTTTTTCGCCTTGGAAGATGCTCCAGGCTTGTGACCGGTCTTCAGAGAATTTCTGCCATACTACCTCAATGGCTGCGTCGCGGGCTTTCAAGGCTTCTCCTACGCTCCGACGGTACTCGTTGTGGACCTTTTCAACCGTCTTCCGGTATACCTCTTCAGCCTGTTGTTCCGCCTGCTCCCTGTTCTTCAGGGCTTTTTCCATCGCTTTCTCACAGGTACTATTGGCCCGCTGTTCGTCTGCCTTGAAGGCCTTTTCCATCTGCTGTTCTTGCTTCTTGTACCCTTTGGATACTTCTTTCTGAGCCTGGCGGTACATTGTGTAGGCGTTTTCTGCCTGGCTGAGAAGTTCCGCGATGTACTTGCCGGCCAACTCCGGGGTTTCAGCGGCCGGTTGTGCAACCGTCTCTGGTGTCTGGTTGGTAGTGGTCTCGGTCTGCTCCTGTTTCTCCATCAGGATATCCTCCCTCTGTTTGTTTTATTGCGTATTATTTCCTCACCTGACGGTGGTACCATTCCCTGTCTGTTTGTTTTATTGCGTATTATTTCCTCACCTGACGGTGGTACCATTCCCTGTCTGCTGGCTGTACCGTGGCAGCGTCAGGGTGGTAATACTATACCACAGTGCGTTCAGTCTTTGTCTTCTTCGGTCTCCTCTTCGGCTTCTCTGGACCGGTCGTCCGCATACATCTTCGTCAGGGACTCCAGCCGGTCCTCGATTTTCATCCGGACTATTTTTTCTCCGTCGCGCTTCGGCGGGCTGGATTTGACCTCTTCGGGCGCTGCTTCGGTAATATCCGGCGGAGTCTGGTTTGTCCCTTGGAGTGTCTCAGCATCTGCCTCGGTCTCGCCGTCATCGGAATCGTGCACTACGGCGGCTTCCTCAACGGCCTGTTCAGCTTCCTCTTGTGTTATCCTGGCCGTCTCCCTGGTGGTATCAAGCAGCTGTTCGAAGACCCCTATCCAGGCCTTGGCGGCTTTCTCAGCGCCTTTCTTGGATGATTCGGTTGCCTCCCGGGCTGCCTTCAGCGATGCTTCGGCGGCAATCCTGACTGACTCACTCACCTCCTGGGCACGGCTGATGGCTTCCTGTGACGCTCGTGTCGATATCTCGGCTGCCTGCTTGGCGGATTCGCTTGCCTTGCGTGCCACCTCCATGGTCTCTCGTGACGCAACTGCCCATGCCGAAACAGTATCAATGGCGAACTTGCTTATCTCTTCGGCCCTATCGATAGCTCTCTGCGACGCTTGTTTCGATTCCTCGACAGCCGCCCAGACTGTCTTCCCCACTTCCTCGGCCTTGTTCAGAGCAGCTTGAGAGGCTCTGGTAGCTTCCCGAGCTGCTGCCGCAGCGGCTTGTGTCGTTTCCTCCGCCCTGCGCAGAACTTCCCGTGAAGCCTGTCTTGACTCCTGCTCTACTGCAGCAGCGGACCGGGTGGTTTCCTCAGCCCTGGTTACGGCTTCTTGCGACGTCCTACTGGATTCCTCGACTGTCTCCTCGGCCAGACGCACGAGCTCATCGGCCTTGCTTATCAGCTCCGTTGACGCTTTCCTTGTCTCCTGGATTGTCTCTGTGGCGAACCTGGCAGCGTTTTCCGCCCGGCCTATTGCCTGTTCAAAGGCCTCAGGGGATGTTACGGTTGCCTGCTCGGCGGATTTGGCGAGTTTTTCGGCCTTGCGCACCGCGTCTCGCGCTGCTTTTACCGCCCTCTCAATGGTCGCCTTCGCGGATTTGCTGGTCTCCTCAATCCTATCCGTAGCGTCCCGGGAAGTGTCCGTCGCTCGCCGGGCAATCTCCGTTATTGACTTACTGAGCTCTTCAATCCTGTCCGTAGCTTTCTGGGACGATTCCGAGGCCTCATTGGCCGCTTCTCTGGCCAGTGTGACTGCTTCCTGTGCCTTGCGGCTGATTTGTCGTGATGCCTGATGTGAACTCTTAGCCTCTTTTATCGCGGCTTCAAAGGCGGTCGCTGACGCTTGAAAATCTTTCTGGACCGACTTGATTATCTTCTCGGCCCGGTTTACTGCCTCCTGGGACGCACGTGTTGCCATTCCGGCAGCTTCTTCCGTCTGTCTGCTTATCTCCTCGGCCCTGGTAAACATCCTCTGCGAGATACGAACAGACTCCTCTGCGGCGTTCTTGGCGATCAGGCCTAGCTGGTCAGCCTTGGCCACCGCCTCCTCAAAATTGAAGACGACTTCCTCGGGACCGCTAGCAGGCTCGGGAGGAGCGGCTTCCTCCAGATTAGTTTCCTGGGGTCTGATTTGCTTCTTCATCATGATGTGTTACTTCTGAATATTCTAGAACAGGTTAGCCACTTTATCAACCTTTTTATACTCGTCCGGGACATTAGTGACACTCCAGTACAGAAGTACAGACGATGCTGTTTGCCGGAGTGCTGCCGGGTTCTCTGCTGCTCTCCCTGGTCCCGGGGTTTAGCCCTTCAGAGCTTCAAGGCAGCTCTGCCAGGTGGCGATGTGCCTCTTCTCATCCTCGATAATCCGTTGAAGCAGGTCCACGGTCTCGCCGTCGAATTTGACCCTTTCAAGGTAGAGCCCGTAGTCCTTCACTGCCCGCTCCTCAATCCAGACGGCGGCTTTGAAAAGCAAGGCCTTGCCCATGAGCGTGGTGATGAAACCCAGGAATGCACCTGCTATTGGAAACAGAAAACCCAGCGGAGAGGTCCTCCCGCCGAGCCGTTCCAGGCATGCAGCCAGGCTGTCGGCATGTTCCTGTTCGTTTGCGATTGCTGCCCGGAACTTGTCCATGCTCTCTTTGTCCGCGAAAGCCCTGGTCTGTGTCCGGTAAATCCGGGTCGCAAACCGCTCCATGTTCTGCATCCATCGGAGTGAACGCAATACTTTGCTCACGGCTCCCTCCTACATCTTCCTGACTACCTCGTTAGCGCTGAAGATGGCCTCCTTAATTCCCCTGACCTGTGAGCAATCACCTATCTTGTAGACCTCGGGGACCTTTCCCTCGAGCTCGGTAAAGAGCGAGTCGTTTGACTTCCGCTCACCGAATCTCCGGGAGAGAATCACGGTATCGCAGGGTATGACCCTCCTCCGGTCCTCGTTGCCGCCCACCTTCACGGTAACCTCTCTGCTGGCGATGTCCTCAACCTCCGTTTCGAAGAGTACTTCCGGATTGTATATTCTGGCTGCCTCAGGGGTCTCCCGGGGTAGGTTGACGTCGGTCAGCTTCCGGAAAAGCCACCATCGGCGTGCCATCGACAGGTCACTGCCCAGGGAACTCTCGCTGCCTCTGCCCACGAGTACCACGTCCTTGCCTTCCTGGGCCAGTGAGATGGCCAGTTCGACACCGAAGAGCCCCCAGACAACAACCCTCTGGCCGACGGCCTTCCGGTTCCTGGATGCCTGGGCATGGGTAATCACTCCGAATTTTCCTTCGGCCACCTCCGGCATTGTCGGTGATGAGCCTGCGGCAAGGATGACCACGTCGGGACCTATCTCGGCCACACCAGATGCGGTAGCCTCGCGGCAGACCCTCACTTCCACACCCAGCTTTCTCATCTGGTTCGTCAGGTATTCCACGATATTGCCGAAGTCAGCCGTCAACGGGTTGAGTGCCAGTGTGGCCACCATGCCACCGAGTTGTGGCTCCTTCTCTATCAGGGTCACCTTGTGGCCTCTCAAGGTGGCTATCCTGGCGGCTTCCATTCCTGCCACGCCGCCGCCAATTACCAGTACCTTCTTGGGTTTCTCGACCGTGGTCAACGGAACGGGTTCCTCCTGGATATCATAGTTCACGGTGCAGGGATTACCGCATCCGCCGACGTCACCGATGCACTTGCGGATGTCCTCCGGCCGCCCTTCGAAGTACTTTTTGGGGGTCTCAGGGTCGGCACAGAGCTGTCTTCCCATGTAGATGATGTCCGCTTTCCCTTCTTGCAGGAACCTCTCCGCCATGTCCATATCGAAGATGTTGCCCACGCCGATGACGGGCAGCTTGGTGACCTGTTTCACGGCAGCGGCGAGGTGGATGAAGAGTCCCCAGGGGTAGTACATGGGTATTGTGATTCCCTCGCCGGCGCGTATCATGTCTCCCTGGGAAACGTCAAAGCCGTCCACTCCGGCTGCTTCCAGGGCAGGGACGATGATCTGAGTGGTATCTTCCAGGGTGATGCCCTTCTTGCCGAGGAGCTGGTCAGCACAGATGCGCACGAATATCGGGTAGTCGTCACCGACTGCCTTGCGCATCTTCTGTATCGTTTCGACCGGGTGACGGAGCCTGTTCTCCCAGCTGCCGCCATACTTGTCGTTACGGTGGTTGTAGAATGGTGAAATGAAGGAACAGCCGCCGGTGGCTCCCCCGTGGGAGCAGTGCAGCAGGACGCAGTCCAGACCGGCCGCCTTGGCCCTGGCCGCTGCCGCTGCGGTGTCGTTCTGGGATTGCTCAATGTTCTCTATGGTCACTTCCGTGTGGGGTATCGTGCGTCCGGCGGCAACGTAGAAGAGGTCGTGGGTGGCATGTGCCTCATCCGGGTAGGGTGGCGGTGAGGGGCCCCGTCCCCCCATGGGACCGCCAATGATACCCATCTGGACGCCCAGTACCGACCCGTGCTTGTGTATAGCGTCCGCCAGTTTGGTGAAACCGGGAATGAACTTGTCGTCGTACAGCCCTATCCCGCGGAATCCGAGAAGGCCACCCTGCTGGACCGGTGCGATAGGGGCGCTGCTGCCGACAGCCCCCATCATTATGAAGCCGGTCTCTCCGGCGGCTCTGGACTCAAACCACCGGATTGTCTGGTCGTTTATAAAGCCGTTTTCACCGGCCGGCATATTGAGCAGTGGCGCCAGGCCTATCCTGTTCTTGACTCTCATACCTTTGATTTCGATTGGTTCCAGAAGCTTCATCTCTGCATGTCCTCCCTTTGATTTGTGGGGTTACCCTGTATCCTGATGTCTTGAACCAGCGCGGTTGCCAGAATCGTGCCGTGTCGTATCCGGTACTGAATCACCGGTCCGCTACTCCGTTTACTCTGGATACCCGATTGGCTCTAGACATCGCTCGCTCCAGGCACTCTGACGAGCATAACCGGACTCTTCCCAGCGCGTACCACCTTCTCGGCCACGCTTCCCAGCCTCCAGTGGGTGACGCCGCTTCGGCCATGGGTTGCCATGATGATCAGGTTGACGTTCTTCTTCATGGCGTAGTCGATGATTTCGTTTGCTGCAGAGCCGACAGTAATTGCCGGGGTGATCTTGACCGGCTTCTCTGGGTCAGTACGCCGCTTCGACGCGGCTCGTCTCACGTATGGCGTGATCTGGTCCACATAGATCTGGTGCTTGGCATAGTCCTCTGCCTCTGCTGAGTCGCTCACACAGAGCAGGATGACTTCTGAGCCCAGTTTCGCTGCCAGTTCTTCGGCGAATGGCAGGGCTAGCTCAGCCCGGTCCGAACCATCCAGGGGAACGAGTATTCTCTCATACACTGGAGCACCTCCGACCGCGTATTGCGTGTTTCATGTGCTATTGGGTCTGATGATACACTACACGGCACATCGAATCAATACAGTAGTGGTATAGAAATACGGGCTAACCCGTGGGTCATCGGGACGAGATAGGGGTTGCCGGTACTGTGTAACCGGGTGGCAACCGGCATCGATTGTACTGGGGTGTCAATAACGTCCCGGACACCGCACAACAGTGTATTGACGGCCTCTATCATTACTGCTATGCTGTCAGGTGATTTAGATGGTCTGTCGGCAGGGATGCCGGGGGCATCAGTTAGCATGACATAATATAGGAGGGAACGCAATGGCAGTCGATGGCACCTACAATATCGAGATTAACACGCCAATGGGCAACCAGACCGTAAAGCTCACCCTGAAAGCAGATGGTGACTCGCTCAGTGGAAGCTCGTCCGGACAGCAGGGCGAACAGTCATTCGATGGTGGTACGGTCTCGGGGAACGAGGCTACCTGGACGATTCAGGTAAGCGGTCCGATGGGACAGATGAAGCTTGACTTCAAAGCCACTGTTACTGGTGACGAGATTTCCGGTCAGGTACAGCTCGGTTCCTTCGGTTCCGCCAATTTCAAGGGCACCCGGGTATAGT
The DNA here is from genome assembly GCA_016783135.1 of Dehalococcoidales bacterium. GTDB lineage: Bacteria > Chloroflexota > Dehalococcoidia > Dehalococcoidales > Fen-1064 > DUES01. The sequence continues at coordinate 19,218 of JADHXC010000024.1, forward strand.
ACAACCACAGGTATAGAGCCTGCTGCCAGCACGTTTCCAGGCGGTTAATGTAGCACTGGCGGCAGGTTATGTCTCTGCGCTAATGGTGCTGCGCGTGGTAGTGTCCGCTGTCCATTTGGTGCCCGGTCAGTCCACGATGGCTTGGTAGGTAAGGCCGGTAAACTCCTGGCGGATGTTGAGGTGTCGGTACGGCCCGACCTGTGTCATAACGATGCCAATAAGCTTCTCCACCGGGTCCACGAAGGGGTATGTGCAGAAGGCCCCGCCCCAGGTGTAGGTGCCCACCGACCAGGGAGTAGGACCCGAATGCTCGGCCTTCAGCGTATTGATGTTATCGATATTCCTGGCTACGGCAAAGCCCAGGCCAAAGCCGGCCCAGGGTCCGGGCAGCCAGATAGGCAAGTCCCCGGTGTGGATTTTGGTCATAAACTCCACCGTCTTGCGACCCAGGATACGGGCACCCTCCAGCTCTCCACCATTGAGCATCATCTGGTCGAAGCGGTAGTAATCAGAGATTGTCGAGACTAGACCACCGGAGCCCATGAAGTAGATGTGCGGTTCTTTGACGAACCGGCTTTCCGGTGTCGGTGCGTCGGTCAACTGAATGCGCAGGTCTTCACCAGGGGTGTAGCAGGCGGCAAACCGGTCAAGCTTCTCCACCGGGAGATAGAAACAGGTGTCCGGCATGTTGAGGGGCTTGAAGATACGCTCACGAAAGTACTCGTCCAGCGGCATCCCGGACATAATCTCCACCAGATGCCCGACTACACACGTAGCCCGAGAGTAGTTCCAGGCCTCGCCGGGATGACGGTTAAGCGGGACCTTTGCATAGCGCTTCACGAAATCACCAATCGTTTCGTCAGGTCTCTGGCGCTGCTGGACCTTCATAAACTCTTCCTGGGTCATGCCCCGGGGTGTAGCGGATAGTCCGGTGGTGTGGGTAAGCAGGTGCCGGATGGTAATCGGGCGGTTGGCCGAGACCAGTCGGTAGGGCAACAGGCCGGAGAACTCGTCCGGTGGAACAGGCTCGGCTACCCTGGGGTCGGCAAACTCGGGAATCCACTTGCTCACCGGGTCGGAAAGCAGGAAATGGCCCTCCTCAAAGAGCATCATCAGGGCCACGGACGTTATCGGTTTGGTCATAGAGGCGATACGAAATATGGTGTCGGCCGTCATCTGGTTCCCGGATTCAACATCGCGGAGTCCGATGACGTCCAGGTGTACGACGCGACCGTGGCGGGCCACCAGGGTGACAGCACCCGGTATAAGCTGCCGGTCCAGGTAGCGCTGCATCGCCGGACGAATCCGGGCGAGCCGCTCCGAGGACATCCCGACCTCTTCCGGTTTAGCCCTGGGGAGGCCTTCTGCCCCCGGCAGAGGACTGCTTCTGGAGCCGCCTTCCAGGGCGGCTTTCTTTGCGGTCTTCTTATCATCAGGCATCGTCAATAGTCTCCTTCTTTTGTAATCAGTGCTATACTTTAGCAGGGTGCTGAAAAAGGGGAGTCCGGAGGGCAGGCCCCTTCTGAGGGGTGTCCCCCAGACCTGGGGGTATCCCCGGGCATAATCTTCCCCCCCTTCCGCAGAAGGCTCCTTCTTGGCCAGGAAGGGGGAGGCGGCCCATCTGGGCCGCACGGGGGTTGGTCGGACAAATTCTTCAACAGCCTCCTAACGAGAATAGTCCAGTATCAGTATCTCCGTAGATGGCGGTACCTCGCTCTTCGTCAAAGAGATATAGCTTGCTCCTATCTTCCTGCTGGCAGGTCTAAGGTTGATGAGGTCATCGGCGCTGTATTTGGGGAACGTGCACTTCGGCGTCTTGAAGTGCATCGGGATGACGACCGGCGGCTTCAGGCTCTCCCAGAGGTCGATGGCCTCCTGAAGCTCCATGGTAGCACCCGGTCCCCCGGTGGGAGCTAGAAGTACGTCCGTGCCTTTGAGTTCGGCGAGTGTCTCGGGTGATAATGCATGACCCAGGTCACCGAGGTGGACCACCCGGATACCATCCACCTCAAACGAGAAGATGGTGTTCGGGCCTCGCTGGGCCCCTTCTACCTGGTCGTGGTAGGAAGCTATGCCCCGGAACCGTATCCCCTTCACCATTTGGGTGCCTGTCCCCCTGACTACCTCCGCCTTGCCGGAAACGGCCTGCACATGGTTGTGGTCGCCATGCTCGTGGCTCACGGTGACGATATCAGCAGATACGTCGACAGGGCCGTAGTTGATGATGTCGCGGAAGCCGGTCTCGTAAGGGTCTGTGACTATGCTCAGTCCGACCTCCGAGGTAATGCGGAAACATGCGTGTCCAATCCATTCAATTTTCATGAATGCCCCCATTAAGCCTGTATTACCGGGTCTGCCCAAGGATAGCACAACGGGCGAATCGCTTACCAGCCAGTGAGCTGAGTACAACGTTTTGTACACGCTTCTGTTATAATAGTGCCTGATGATCTTACCGGGAGACCGTATGACGGACAAAACCCACATTCTGGCTATTGACCAGGGTACCACGGGAAGCACTGCCCTCCTTTTTGATAAAGGCGGACGGGCACTTTCTTCTGCTTACCGTGAACTGCACCAGGTCTATCCCCGACCCGGTTGGGTGGAGCATGACCCGAAGGAACTCCTCAGTACATCGCTGGCGGTGGCCAGGGAAGCGCTGGAGAAGGCAGGAGTGGGTCTGCCGTACGTATGCGGCATCGGGATTACCAACCAGCGGGAGACCACCGTGGTATGGGACCGTAACACCGGGGAACCGGTGAGCAATGCTATTGTCTGGCAGTGCCGGCGCACCGCCTCTATATGTGAAGAGCTGAAAAGACGGGGACTGGCCGGGTCAATCAGGGAGAAGACCGGCCTTATCATAGACGCCTATTTCTCGGCGACCAAGCTCCGCTGGATACTGGACCACATTCCCCGGGGGCAGCACCGTGCCGAGCAGGGCGATTTGCTCTTCGGGACGGTGGATAGCTGGTTGGTCTGGAATCTCACCGGTGGTGCCGTTCATGTCACCGACTACACCAATGCCTCTCGGACAATGTTATTCAACATCCACACTCTCCAGTGGGACAACGACCTCCTTTCGGCCCTGGACATACCGGAAACTGTCCTGCCCGAAGTGATGCCGTCCAGCCACGTGTACGGAGAGACGGTCCCCGGTGTTCTCGGGGACGTGCGCGTACCGCTGTGCGGGATAGCCGGTGACCAGCAGGCAGCCCTCTTTGGCCAGGCGTGTTATGAGACCGGCATGGCGAAGAATACCTACGGCACCGGCTCCTTCGTCCTGCTCAACACGGGTGACCGTCCGGTCCTGTCGGATAAGGGGCTGGTGACAACTCTGGCCTGGGGGCTGGGCGACCGTGTGACCTATGCCATGGAGGGGAGTATATTCATCACCGGGGCTGTCGTCCAGTGGCTGCGGGATGGCCTGGGTATCATCGAACAGGCTGCTGAGAGTGAAACGCTGGCCCGCGCCGTACCGGACAACGGTGGTGTTTTCTTCGTTCCCGCCTTTGTTGGCCTGGGTGCCCCGTACTGGGACATGTATGCCCGGGGCAGCATCTTCGGGCTTACCCGCGGCACCACCAGAGAGCACCTCGTACGGGCAGCCCTGGAATCGATTGCTTACCAGTCTCGTGATGTAATCGAGACGATGAGTGCTGAGGCGGACCTGCAACTGCCGTTACTGCGTGTCGATGGTGGCGGAACGGCCAATGCTTTCCTCATGCAGTTCCAGGCTGACATGCTGGGGGTGCCCATCCAGGTGCCTGCAGTCACCGAGACGACGGCGCTTGGTGCCGCCTACTTGGCCGGACTGGCGACCGGACTCTGGCAGGATACCACCGAGATTGCCCGGTTGTGGCAGCCGGCGAAGACCTATGAGCCGACAATGTCCCGTGACCGGCGGGAGACACTCTATGCCGGCTGGAAGCGTGCTGTTGAGCATACCCGCGGCTGGGCTTCAGACGAGGAATAACAGGGGAGCGTTCCCTGCAAGGAGGTTACCATGGCTCAAAGTAGAGAAGAAGAGTTTCAACCGGAAGAGGCAAGGGACCGGGCGATGGTAGATGAGGAGATATTCCCGGACATTTTCAAGATTGCACAGACATGGCCGGTATCCGGGCCCAGCGGTCTTACCATCACCGGTGAAGGTCTCGTAGTTGTCGATACCGGTGTCGGTTTCCGGGAGGGAGAAGACAGGGTGAGGAAAATCAGGGAGCGGACGGAGGTGCCCTTTCATACCATCATCTACTCTCACGGACATGTCGACCACGTCGGTGGCGCCTCAGCATTTATTAAGGACGCCGAGGACAGGGGACACCCGAGGCCGAGAATCATCGGTCATGAACTGGTTGCACAGCGGCTCGATAAATACCGGATGCTGAAGGGCCGTCGTGCCTACATTGCGTCATTGCAGTTCCCCCGTCCCCAGGACAGACCATCTGCCCGGCAGGACTGGGCGTCGGTCCGTGAGCCATCATATGTCTATCCGGATACCACGTTCCATGACTATATGGAGTTCAAACTGGGGGGCCTGACCTTTGAGATATATTATGCTCCCGGGGAAACCGACGACACGATATGGGTGTGGATTCCGGAGCGCAAGGTGGCCTTCATCGGTGACCTGCTTCTCGGGGGCTGCCCCAACACGGGCAACCCGCTCAAGGAGCAGCGCTACACACTGGAATGGGCCGAAAACCTGGAGAGGATAGCTGAAAAGAAGCCCGATTTCGTTGTCGGCAGCGGTCCGGTCATCAGTGGGGGAAATGTCGAAGAACGGCTTCTGAATACCTCCAGGCTCCTCCGCTATATCCACGAGGAGGTCGTCCGGCTGCTTAATGAAGGCTACTGGATTGAGGACATACTGGAGAGGGTCAAAGTGCCGGAGGAACTGTCCGACAAACCCTATCTGGCGGGCAACTATGGTCACCCCACCTTTGTTATCCATGATGTGTATCGTCGCTATACCGGCTGGTATGACGGCAATCCCAGCGAGCTTTTCCCTTCGAAGGGTGCGGATATAGCTGCCGAGATGCTGACTATTACCGGTTCGGAGAAGGTCATCGAAAAAGCCCGGCAGCTTCAGGGGGAGGGCAATATCCAGCTTGCCCTGCATCTGGTCGATTTTGTAATCAAGGGAACTGAGGATGAGTCGGCTCGCAGCAAGGCGATGTTGCTAAAGGCCGACCTGCTTGATGCCAGGGCTGGCGAAGTCCGCAACTACATTGCCGGGAACATCATGCGGACAAGTGCCGGAATGCTCCGGGAAGAGGCCGGCTAGCTGGCAGGGGTTTCCGTCTGTGAACGTAAGGGGTCCGGTCTATCGGACTGTCCCGATTTCTTTGCTTGAATACCTGCGTCTTCCTGCCCAGTCAGACGGTAACTTTTTTCTTCCCGTTTTGTAACCATTCTGTAACCTTGCGGACGCCATCTTAATATTCTCGTAACCTCAGAGTCTTATACTCTAGTCACGAAAGTCACCAGGCAGGGGTGTTGCGCGGGACGGCATATTGGCCCCGATAGTAACACACAGTTTCTTGCTTGTAGGGAGGTAGGAGTGACACACTGGAATCTTAAGGGTTGCCCTCGATGCGGGGGGGATACGTACATTGATAGGGACATCGATGGCTGGTATGAGAGCTGTCTGATGTGCGGATATTCAGGCAACGTTCCCAACGTTGCACACGCCACTGCGAAAGCAGACGCGGATGCGAAGGAACAGCCGGAAGAAACACCGGGCACAGCGCCTCATTCGGGCGTGAGTATTTCCTGAGCCAGACCAGGCTTTCTGTCGACGCCCTGAACCAAAGACCACAGAGCGACCCCGACTGACCATATCAAGGAGTCGCTTGGCGTCAACAGCAGATTTACGTTCCCCAGTGCTGGGAGCGGATAACCAACCACACCATATGTCTGCTCCCGGCATATCTGATTCCCATCTACAGTCGCCTGCTCAAACACGGCCCTGTCGCGTCATACGAATGTGGGTTGTGGTATCAGGCTGGCCTGTACCCGATTCCTTACGAAAACTTAATGGAATCTTTATGTTATCTTTATATTCTTTATGCCTCTCTTAATGGCACTGTGTTACGCTCAATAATGAGGGTACATACAGCGCCGGGAGTCCGGCTTGCGAAGCCTGACCGGCCGACTCTAAGGGGGTGAACTGTGGAGCGAAAGGAAGAACCAGAAAAAGTAGTGGTACCGGTTCGTCGTCGTGAGACTGTTCAGGAGGAGGAGCTTCAGGAGGAACTGGAGGAACCCCGGGAGGTCAAGGTACCCCGGATACCACGGAGGTGGCATATCTACTGAGGCGTACGTGTATTACATCGGGACGCTGCGGTAAGAGGCCAGGAAAGCATGATAAAGAGCAGTGGAAAGTGGTTGGCAGTAGAAGAGAAGCTGGCTGATCTCCGGAAAATCGTGGACGAGAACTGGGATAGGGGTGAGTGGGAGATGGCCGTGCTGGGGACAGGCGTCATTCGAGTCATGGAGCAATCAAAAGCCAACGCTATGGAGATGCGGCAGCGGGCCGATGACTTCTCCAGGACGTTTGAGGCGATGCTGCAGAGACATGAAGGCGCATCGGGGTGATTGCCTGATAAGAATCAGGTGATTGCCTGACAGAGAGAACCCCCTGCTAGATTCTATTACAGCCTGATTCGGCGAGATAAAGAGCGTTCGCCGTGTATTTCCCAATTAGAATATACCAGGTGAGGCCTTTAGATAAGGGCAGCCTGATTCTGTGCGGGCAGTCTAGACTGTCCGTTTTCTGTTTGCTGCCTGCCGACCTGGAAACCGATGGCATCTGCATACCCGGATTATGGTTTGACCTGGCGGGGTGGTGGGTAAGATGCGTATCACGGTCCGGTAATACGCCACTCGTGTGCCAGGTGGCAGGTCTCGCAGTGGGTGTCTGGGTGCATCTCATACGGGTTGTAGCACTCGACGGTATCATGGCAGGACTCGCATTTTACCACCGGTTCCGCCTGTTCGTGGGGCTGGTGACAGTCTCCACACGGGAACTGCATTGGAGCTTCAGTGCTCCAGGTCACTCTGGATACCATTGTCTGGTGGCAGCCCAGACAGATGGCACGCGTGGGAAGTGTTTCCTCACCATCGGTAAGGAAATAATGGCATGTCATGCAGCCTACATCGGTCATACCAGGCACTTTGACTGTGTTCCGGGCGTGACACTCCAGACAGTCGGCGGCAAACGGTGTAAAGCGGTGTAGCGTGTTTGAGTGGCATGTGACGCACTCAATGTTCCGGTCCATATCGTGCTGCTTGTGTCCGGCGGTGTCTGCCACCTGCTGCCATTCCGGGTCCCCGCTCTGATGGCACTGCTGACACGACACGTCTTCGACCTCAGCCTGGCTTTCAATCTCTTCGTAGCTCTTGAAGACGAAATCGCACAACTGGCCGGCGCTGGCCAGCAGACTCTGATGATGGCAACTGTGGCAACCGACTTCGGCGTGTGTGCTGCTGGCCCAGCGGTCCCAGGACTCCTCCATTATATGGCAGGACTGGCAGAAACCGGGGTCGTTCTCCATGTAGTCCCAGAAGAGCACGAACCGGTAGACACCGAAGATAATACCGACCACCAGGATGAGTCCAATCGGTATGCCAGCCTTCCTGGGTAACCGGAGCACCCGGTTCCAGAAGCGCTTCGCCCTGTTGGCCAACCATCTCATCGATAGTCCCTTTTCGCTGGCGTGCTGCTGTAGCGGGTGGAAAGGCAAGAAGGACTACTCCGGTTAGCAGCAAAGTTGAGAGCATCGGGTGCGAGTATTAGCACATGCATGTCCATGGTCGAATCAACTACATTATAAGCTGGTATTGCTGCGTATTCCAGTATCACCTGTGCGCTGCTTCTGTAAATCGGGGCCTTCCCGTTCTATAGCCTCACCCTGTTGTGTGGCACCCTTCTGCCTGAACGAGAGCATCCGTCGCTTGACTGTGTTGAGAGGTGGGCGAAATTACAGGCCTCTGAGGAAATCGGGGCGCAGGGAACGGGGGTCTCCATGCTCCACAATCCTTCGTAGTTGAGCAAGCATCATTTGCTCACTACAGGCCTCTGAGGAAATCGGGGCGCAGGGAACGGGGGTCTCCATGCTCCACAATCCTTCGTAGTTGAGCAAGCATCATCTGCCTGTCATGTGGCAGTGTTCCCCGGACCGCCATATAGTTAGAGGCGTGCATGGAACTGAAGAAGCAGTCCGTGAAGCTGGAGTTCTGGATTATCAGGATGAGTTCTTCTAAGGACCTGAAAGGGGATATCGGCTCGAAGCTTCCCTCCTGCCACTCACGGTACAGTGGTGTGCCAGGCACCAGCGTCAGTGTCAGTGCTCCCACGAAGTCCGGGTCCATGTCACTCAGGACTCTGGCCGTTGCCAGCGAGTGTTCCTCGCTCCCCTCAACACCGCCTAGACCGAGGATAACGGTAATGGAGGTCAGGATACCGGCTGCCCTGGCACGGCGCGTTGCCTCTATTATCTGTGCAGAGTCGACACCCTTGTCTACATGGCGGAGAACATCATCATCACCGCTTTCCATTCCGATGTATAGTATACCGAGCTTGAGCTCTCGTAGTGCTTCGAGTTCCTCAGGACTCCGGCGCAGTATGTCGCTGGCGGTGGCGTAGGCAGCCACCCTCTCCACGAAAGGGAGCTTGTCCTGCATGTGCGTCAGCACGTCTCTCAGGTGGCTGTATGGGTATACCAGGGCATCCGAGTCCTGAAGAAAAACCCCTTTCCCATCCCATTCCCGTGCAACAGCGTAGACTATTCTCGGTATTTCCGGCACAGTGAGCCCATGTCTGAGGAAGAGGGCAACGGCGTCTATCTCGCTCCGGACATCCTCGATGTCTCGTATCTGGAGACGGGAGCCGTAGCTGCCGCAGAAGGTACAGGTGCTGTTTGAGCAACCTGCGGTCAGGGGCAGAAACAGACTGCTTGCCTCACTCGGGGGACGTACGATTGCCGGTCGTTCGAAAGACATGGTCATGCGCTGCTCCGCGTAGTATTAGGCTAGTACCAGAATCTATTTTACACGGTCGGGCTTGTGCTCTCAAACTATTGGGGGTTGCGGTGGTATTGCTCCACTTTGGAAGCGGTTCACCTATATGCTAAAATTGGCTAGTTGAGGTAACAGTAAAGCCGTGCAGACAGGAGTACCTTGGAAGCAAGTGGCATTATTCTAGCCGGTGGTCGGAGTCTGCGTCTGGGGTATGACAAAATCCTGGAGACAGTCGGTAGCCGGAGTCTGTTGGAAATAGTGGTAGATAGCATTTCGTCCCTGTGTGGTGATATCATCGTTGTGACCGCCGAAGGGCATCCGATATCCTCGCCTGGTCATTACCCCGGCCTGCGGATAGTGACTGATATTTATCCTGGCAAGGGGCCGCTGGGTGGTATTTACACCGGACTGCAAATCTCAAACACGTACTGCAATCTTGTCGTTGCGGCCGATATGCCCTTTCTGAACCAGGCGCTGCTGCATTACATGATAGAATTGACTGATGGGTTCGACATGGTGACGCCGCGAGTGGAGGGCAAGGTGGAGCCGCTTCATTCTGTCTACACCGGGGGCTGCCTGAGGGTTATAGAGCAAATGTTTGAACGGGGTGAACTGGGTGTCCATAAGCTACTGCCTCTGGTCAAGGCGAGATACGTGGAGGTGGACGAGATAGTCAGGTTCGACCCTGAGCAGTTGAGCTTCTTCAATGTCAATACGGAAAAGGACTTGCAGAAAGCGAGGAAGCTATCCGGGGGTGACAGGTACGATGATTAGTATTGAAGAGGCTCAGGAGAGACTTCTTGGTTTTGTTGATGTTCTGGGGAAGGAGGAAGTCCCCATTCTGGACTCCCCGGGGCAGGTGCTTGCCGAAGACGTCTGCTCGGAAATCGATGTGCCCCCGCTGGATAACTCTGCCATGGACGGCTACGCAGTCCGGTCAGGTGATACCGAAGGGGCAAGCCAGGGTTCGCCGCGACTGCTCCGCGTGATTGATACCGTAGCCGCAGGTTATGTCTCCGGGCAGAAGGTGACTCCGGGTACTGCAATCCGAATCATGACCGGGGCGCCGATACCAGGGGGTGCCGATACTGTCGTCCAGTTTGAAAACACCGATGAGGTACAGCGACGCGAGCCCACCGCCGGAAAGCCAATCACGGAGATAGGTATTCTGCACGAGACAGAGGTCGGCCTCAATGTTCGGAGGGCCGGGGAAGATATCAGGAAGGGTACGCTGGTCCTGGCGGAAGGGACCGTAATCAGACCGGCTGAGGTGGGTGTCCTGGCTTCCCTGGGGAAGACCCACGTGGCGGTCATTTCCCGACCGGTAGTGGCGATACTGGCTACCGGTGATGAGCTGGTCGAGATAGGGCAGCCGCTGCCGGCAGGTAAGATATACAACAGCAATACCTACAGCGTCGCTGCTCTGGTGCGGCGCTATGGTGGCATACCCAGGATTCTGGGGATAGCTCTCGATACTGAGGATTCCCTGGTAGAGGCACTCCGACAGGGGCTTGACGCCGACATGCTGATTACATGTGGCGGGGTCTCCATGGGGGACTACGATGTGGTCAAGGACGTGCTTGCCCGGGAGGGTGAAATCAACTTCTGGACGGTGCGGATGAAGCCGGGGAAACCGCTTGCCTTTGGCACTATCAAGGGGCGTGACAGAACGGGAGCATCGAAAGGGATTCCCCTCCTCGGCCTGCCCGGTAACCCGGTAAGCTCGATGGTCACTTTCGAGATATTTGCCCGCCCGGCTATCTTCAAGATGATGGGCAGAAAAAGCTGGGACAAACCTGCGGTTGAAGCTGTCCTGGAGGATACTGTCACCAATCGGGACGGACGCCGCGTCTTCGCGAGGGCGATTGTGGAAAAACGTGACGGTCAGTACTTTGCCCGGATAACAGGTTCCCAGGGTTCCGGTGTGCTTACCTCGATGAGCCTGGCTAACGGATTGGTGATTGTTCCCGAGGACACGGCCGAGAAGCAAGCAGGCGACATTGTCCGGGTAATGATGCTGGACTGGAATGAGGAAGTCGTCTAGGCCCTGCGACGCCTCAGGAGCAGAAGGGCCAGGACTGCCAGCAAAGCGACCACACCGGCAGAGATACCCCCGACGAGACCCCAGTTGACCGCTGTACCGACCAAGACCGGAGATAATTCCGGGTCTTCCGACACCACCGGTGTTTCTTCATCTTCTATCACGAAGCTGTCCGTCATGTTGTCAATGCTCACGCCATAGATTCCCGGCTTGTCCCGGGAAGTAATGAAGACCACCGTCTGGCTGTCGCTGCCTTCCAGAGACACGTCCTGAAAGGCGATGGCCACGCCGTTTATTTCCAGTTCTACCCTATGGGTACTGGCAAGGTCACCGGTGTTGGTGACCAGGACACTGATAGTAACGTCCTCTCTGCTGCTGACCTTACCCGGAGCCACAGTGAGCCGGCTGGTGACGAAAGTGGCCGGATTCGGTGGAAGTGTGGTCGCTTCGATGGTGAAAGTACCTGAGAGGGTATCGATTTCTACTTCATAGGGTCCCGGGGTATCATGTGAAGTGGTAAAGACTACGGTCCGGCTGGTGCCGCCATTCAGGGGGAGTTGCTGAACGGCGGTGGTTGTACCATCAATCTTCAATGCCACCAGGTATGTTCCGGCAAGGTCCCCGGTATTGCTGACGAGTACCGTGATAGTTATCGTCTGCTGCATGCCTGCCGTGTCGGGTGTGATGGTAAGACCGCTAACAGAGAATGCCGCCGGTCGGGTGGAAGCGATAACCGTATAGGGTGTGAAGTGAGTCACTTCCGTGGTCACTG
>JADHXC010000025.1 GCA_016783135.1 Dehalococcoidales bacterium
CCCTCTGGACACCCCAAAACGGTGTGGGGGCCAGTTGGTCGGCAGGTGTCATTGGCACCTTATAGAGTAGCGTGCTGTTCCGGTTAGAACCGGCCAGACACGCAGGCTGTACCCGACAGACGATTATCGCCCTTGAGCAGGGTAAATACGTGCCCTCTATCAAGCTTGCATTCGGGCTTGCCAGGGCCTTCGGCGTGACGATAGAAGAGGTCTTTCAGTACGGGGAGACAGAATAAGGTGGCAGCAGGCGGAAGGTTGTGGTGGTGGGGGAGGGAATGGGAGAGAGGGAGATTACGAGGATGATTGGGAGTCTGGTGCAGTGAGAGGCGTGGCAGTATAGTCTGGCTAATTGTTATCTTCATGTTTCCCTGTGGGTTCACCTGTAGCTAAGTATCCATTCACTTTTGTCCCTATTGTGGCCCATTTACCCTGACGATTTACAGACAGGGTATTTTCAGTCTTGGGCTTTCTTGCTTAACAAGTGATACAATGCCTGTTAATGTATCCCGGATGTTGGTTCGTGAAGTAAGGATATCCATGGCATGATTCCAGTTATAAACGTGTATTACTTACGTTTGCGAACGTAAAGAAAGAAAAGGTCTGCTCTGCGAAAAGCATGACGATGATAACAAAAGACTGGACACAGGGCAGTATCCTTAAAAACCTGTTTGGGCTGTCATGGCCGATGGCGCTAACCGAAGGCTTCGGTTCGCTGGTGATGACGGTTGACCTGATATGGGTGGGCAGACTGGGTTCGGCTGCTATCGCCAGTGCGGGTGTTGGCGGTATGGTTTCCATGCTGGTAATGGGTGCCAATGTCGGTCTGATGATGGGGGTACGGGCGATAGTAGCCCGTTTTGTCGGGGCGCGAGACATTAGTAGCGCCAACCACGCGGCCACGCAGGCTCTCGTAATCGCAGTCGTTTTTGGTTTAGTGGCGGTATTGGCAGGAATAACGCTTTCCGAGTCTGTCATGAACCTGTTCGGATTAGAGCCTCAGGTTGTCTCTGAAGGCGTGACATACGTCAGGATAACGCTAGCCGGTGCTTTGGCCTTCTCATTGAGGATAGCAGCCGATAATATCATGCAAGCTTCCGGTGATACGTTAACGCCAATGAAAATAACTATCCTGACAAGGTCAATCCACCTGCTACTTGCCCCTGCTATTATCCTTGGTTGGTGGGTATTCCCCCAAATGGGAGTTACCGGCGCTGCTCTAATCAATGTGTTTACGCACACTTTCGCCATGGCTATTGGACTCTGGGTCCTTATTACGGGTCGTTCGCGCCTCAGGCTGAACTTGAAGAACTTCCGGATTGACATGAATATCATCTGGCGCATGGTAAAGATCGGTATGCCGGCAAGCATTATGAATATTCAGAGGTCACTGGGATACCTGGTGCTCGCCTGGCTCATGGTCCCCTTCGGTACCTTTGCCGTAGCTGGACATAGTCTCATGCAACGGATTGATATACTCATTATTCTGCCTACATGGGCGATTGGCTCCAGTGCCGGAGTACTGGTGGGGCAGAATTTGGGCGCCCAACAGGTACAGCGGGCAGTGAGGAGCGTGTGGCTGGCAAGCGCTGCCATTTCTGTAGTGATGATTGCAGTAACAGCGGCAATACTGCTATGGGCAGAGGGTATTGTCGGTCTCTTTAGCAATGAACCCGGTCTTATGGTCATTGCCAGCACTTTTTTAAGAATAGCCGCTGCCGGATACCTTCTGATGGCGCTTACGGTGGTACTACAGCAGGCACTGTCCGGTGCCGGTGACACCATGCCGGCAATGCTGATAAGCCTGATGATGATATGGGTTGTGCAGTTACCGCTGGCTTACTTTTTGCCCAGACTGACGGAGTTTGGCGTCTACGGGGTCCGTTGGGCACTGGTGATTGGTGTATTCGCGGGTGCGGTTGCTTACATCGTCTACTTTCACATCGGCAGATGGAAACGGAAGACGGTCTAGCTGACTATCACCAGGACTGAATGTAGTCGGACTAACTTTTTATACCTTCAGAACCCAATCCGTCAGCTACACTTTTTAACGAAATATGAAGTGCTCATTCGGTCTTCGACCAAGCTGACTATCCTGCCCATCTACTCCCCCACCAGTTTCTGGCCAGTCGAGGACGAGGCTGAGGAGAAGGGAGTGTGTGCCGCGTCCACCTACCATTCAAAGGAGTAGTAGCCGAGGGCGGTATCCAGACTGCGGCGCTGGGGACCACCGAGCCATAGCTGGAGGATTTTGACATCCCGCAGGTACTTCTCTATCTCATAGCCGTAGGCGTAGCCATAGGAGCCCATCAGTTCCATGGCCTTGTTGGCGACCCAGATGACCATATCACAGGCGTAGTTCTGGGCGGCAGAGCATTTCGAGAGCATGAAAGGTTCGCCTATCCGTCCGAACTGATTGGAGGCCTGCATCTCGGAGACCCTCTGGTAGAAGGCCAGGGCACCATCGATTCTCTGTGCCATCTCACCGATGATGCTGGCGTGGAGGGAGCGTGACCTGACCGGCCTGCCGGCAATCTCCCTTTCCTTGGTGTAATCGACCACTATCTCGAAGCAGGCATGGGCGACCCCTACGGCCCACATGCACGTCCCGAGCCTGCCCCTGGCGACTATGTCGTGGAAGTGTGGGGCGTCCTCGCCGGGCGCGGAAAGGCGGTTTTCCTTCGGCACCCTGACATCGTCGTAGAATATCTCGGCGTTGATGTCCGTCCAGCACATGCCCATCTTCTCTATCGGTTTGCTGAAGGACAGTCCTTCGGCATCCGGCGGGACATGGATGAGGGCAATACCATCGTCGCCCTGCTCCGGGTCCGTAGTGCACAGCGTGAGATAGCTGATGTCAGAGACTCCCCCGCTGCTGGGCCATATCTTGTGACCGTTGATGACCCATTCGTCGCCTTCAAGCCTGGCGATGGTCCTGATGGGGCGCCCGTGCTGGGTCGGGTCCTCGGCATTGGCACCCCCGCCGGGCTCGGTGAGGGCCATGCAGGAAGCGTGGGGACTACCATCGCAGAGCTTCCTTATCAGGGGTTCGCCGAGGTCCCATCGACCGGTGGAAAGGAAGGCGCTCATTGTCCAGGGGACTATGCCGAGATGGGTGGCCAGTCCGCAGTCGCCACGCGCTATTTCACACATGACAAGCGGTTCTATGACACGATTGGCCCCCAGACCTCCGACAGCAGCCGGCCAGAACATCCTCTGGACCCCGATATCGACCAGCCCCTGATGGACCCTTCCGATGGTGTCCATGGCCAGTTTCTCGTCATGGTGCCAGCCGCCGTCGAGGTCCTTGCGGTGGGGCATTATCTCCCGGTCCACGAAGTCGCGCACCGCCCTCACGAGGTCCAGGTCTTCATCGCTGCAGGCGGGTGCTCCCAGGTACTTCTTCCTCAGGTCTAAAACAGTCACCATACGCGTTTCCTCCCCGGCGCTCAGAGCACAGGTATTCCATGCCGATGCCGCAACTGGTACAAGTCCGTCCTAAAACAAGCGGCATAGCCCTCACTCCCCCACCAACATCTCCCCCGCCTCGAAGGCCTGCTGCAGGGCGTCCGGGGGTGGGGCGATGCGGCTATCCTTGCACACCCTGCCTGCATACACAATAATTCAGACTTCTCTCAATATGTCGAAGTCACTCTCGGGTAAAGCCTGGAAGTCTTTACTGGCATACACACAGAATCTGTCCACAACTCTCCAGGCATGCTGCATGACCTCAACACTATCTGTTCCTGAGATGTATGGGAATTTACCGTGCCGCGGCTCCTTAGCAGCGTCTTTCATTCTGTTCAGCCAACTAAGGTCTATGCGCAGGTTCTGTCGCAAGCGCTCCCAACTTGGGCCATCTTGGTCACCATCCTCATCTTTCTTGAAGTGTTGTCTCAAGCATTCGACAGCACGATAGCAGAAGAAGCCTGTATCGAGGGGTGACCTGATAGCTTCCCTCAAGTCTGCCAGAGCTTGGTGGAGATACGGTGATTTCCCCACGGCTTCGAGAAGCTCCTGAAAAGACAAGGGGCGTTCATGTCGACTCTCTTCGAGTTCAGGAATTCCAACACCGAAGACAGTCTGTGTGCCATCTGGCTGAATCGCTGAGGTGATCTCAACGTCATATCCACGGCCAGAAAGATAACCGTAGGAATCCACCGTAGCCCTCACGAACTGCTCCACGTAGTTCTTCATCGTAGCCAAACTGACGCCTTCGCTTGTGGTATCCAGCTTGATGGATACCTGTGAGGAGTTGATAGAGACGATGGCTCCTCCAGAGAACCCTGCATCTATAGCCTCAATCCTGATACTCAGTGGAGAAATACTCACACTCGCTCTCTCAGGCTCTACCTTACCGCTGAATATGTAGGTTACCATATCACCCCCCCCCCAAAGACTTCTGGTGCTAGTATCAGAGGTGGATCCCGCACCAGCCTATCATCCATCCCCCTCACTCCCCCACCAACATCTCCCCCGCCTCGAAGGCCTGCTTGAGGGCGTCCGGGTGTCTGGTAATGGCGCCCTTCTCGTCTATACCCTCGAAGAGCAGCTCCCCGGCGTATTCTATATTGAGTACGGTGAAGAGGGACTTCACCACCTGCCTGGCACCCGTGAACACGTTCCTGTATTTCGTTCCGCCCACCGAGACAAACAGCCCCTTACGCGGGCGGTCGTCGCCCAGCGGCGGAACCTTAAGCACGTACTTGCGCGCCCAGAGGCACTGGCAGCGGTCTATCATTACCTTCATCTGGGCGGAAATCCCCATGAAGTGTATCGGTGCAGCCAGCACAATGCGGTCGGCCCACTCAAGCTCGTCGTAGACGCCCTGCATATCGTCCCTGACCTTGCAGCAGCCGGTCTCCAGGCAGGCGTCACAGTGCTGGCAGGGCGCTATCCTGAGCCGGTTCAGGACAACCGTCTTCACCTCGGCGCCCTTGCTGGCGGCGCCCTTCAGCACCTCTTCCAGCAGCAGGTCGGTGTTGCCGCCCCACCTCGGACTTCCTGCTATACCCAGCACCCTCAATAGCCCTTCTCCTCAATCCGTGCCAGTATCTCCGCTTCACAGGCCTGCATACGGCCCTCCCGCTCCGGCTCGTCGTGGTCATACCCCAGGATGTGGAGGACACCGTGAATGATGAGTGTGGCTACCTCCTTCTGCACAGAATGCCCGCGCTCCTCCGCCTGGATGACTGCCTGCGGGAAGGAGATTATGACCTCGCCGAGGTGGGTTATACCGTCGGGAGGCACTATAAAAGTCCCCCATTCCTCCTCATCCCCCGAATCGGGCAGCATCGGGAAGGAGAGGACATCGGTCGGTTCGTCCTCGCCAAGATGGACCAGGTTCAGTTCCCGAATCTTCTCCTGGTCGGTAATGACAAGGCCAAGCTCACTGCCGGGGTCGGTGCCTTCGGCGAGAAGGACCTCAACGACGACGCTCTCCAGCCAGGCCACGTCAAGGCAGCTTTCGAGACCCTCATCAATCAACACATTAATTTCCATCACTGTCTGCAATGATAGCACAGGCCAGAAGTGCCCTCAAACAACAAGGTGACGCGCCATTTAGGACAATGGCGTTGCGCCACTGACCTCAGTGGCGCGCAATCTAAAGTGGGGGGCGAGATTGCTCTGACTTCGGACTGCTGGCAAAGCCAGCAGGTTCGCTCGCAATGACAGGCGAGGTTGTGATATATTTCAATGGCATCTTGACAGTTAAAGTTGTAAACTATACTCAGATGGTCTGGGCAGATAACGGAGGGATCGCATAGTTGGTCTAGTGCGGCCGCCTGCTAAGCGGTTGGCCTGGGAAACCGGGCTCGTGGGTTCGAATCCCACTCCCTCCGCCACGAAATTGAACACCGAAGCAGTGCCCCTTACCTAAGGGGCATATTACTATGACCAGAGGACAGGATAGAATGCCCCGGTACCATATCTGGACAATCGGCTGCCAGATGAACAAGGCAGAGTCGGAACGGCTGGGCAGCTACTTCGAGGAGCACGGCTACAAAGCGACAGCCACAGCCGAAGCGGCGGACGTCATCGTCCTCAATAGCTGCGTGGTGCGCCAGAGCGCCGAGGACCGCGTCATCAACAAGCTTAACGCCCTGAAATCACTGAAAAAGACCCGTCCGGACACCACTCTCGCCGTAACCGGTTGCTGGGTGAACTCCAATGTCGATGAGTTGAGGCGGGACTTCCCGTACGTAGACCGCTTCTTCGGACCCGGTGAGTGTCCGCAGTGGTTTGAAAACGCCGGGTGGGACCGGGCGCTTCCCCGGGACGCCGCACCCTGCGCCTACGTCCCCATTATCCAGGGCTGCAACAACTTCTGCTCCTACTGCATCGTCCCCTACCGCCGGGGCCGGGAGCGGAGCCGTCCGTTGGCCGACATCATCTGCGAGGTACGGGAGCGGGTTCATCGCGGCAGCAGGGAGGTCACCCTCCTGGGGCAGAACGTGGACTCGTACGGTCATGACCTGCCCGACCAGCCGGACCTGGCCGACCTGCTCACCGAGGTGAACGACATCGAAGGGCTGGCCCGGATACGCTTCCTGACCAACCACCCCAAGGACATGAGCCGCCGGCTGATTACGGCCATCGCCCGCCTGGACAGGGTCTGCGAACACATCAGCCTCCCTGCACAGTCCGGCAGCAATGCTATCCTGAAGATGATGAAACGCGGCTACACCGTGGAAGATTACCGCCGGCTCGTGGATGAGATACAAAAGGAAGTGCCCGGTGTCGCCCTGAGCACCGACGTTATCGTCGGCTTCCCTTCGGAGACAGAAGCACAGTTCCGGGAAACGTACGATCTGCTAGCCGACCTTAAGTTCGATACCGTACACGTAGCGGCGTATTCGCCGAGGCCGGGGACGTCGGCCACCCGCGAACTCGTCGATGATGTGCCCGCAGCGGAGAAGAAACGCCGGTTGAACGAAATAGAGCGCCTTCAAGAGGGCATCGCCACCGAGATTGGCGCTGATTTTCTCGGCAAAACGGTGGAAGTACTGGTGGAAGGCAAGAAGGGTGACAGGTGGCAGGGTCGCACCAGAACGGATAGGCTGGTCTTCTTCGATAGTGACGATGACTGCCGGGGTCGACTGATGGCCATCAGGATTGAGCATACCAGTCCCTGGTCACTGCAGGGCGAGCCTGATAAAAAAGAATAACAACCGGACTAAGGAGGGGAAATTGGTAAAGAAGAGATTGCTGAATCTGACAGTGCTATCGGGACTGCTTGTTATCATGGTGTTACTCGGTGGCTGTGCTGGTCTGACCGGGGACGGGACAGAAATAGAGAGTAGCTTTGCCACCAGCATCTGGCCGATGCTTATCTTCATCGTGATACTGTTCGGACTGATGTACTTCCTGATGATACGGCCGCAGCGCCGGAAACAGAAGGAGCACCAGGACCTCGTAGAGCAGCTACACAGGGGAGACAGGGTGGTAACCGCGGGAGGAATCCACGGGCAGATCGAGTCCGTCGGTGAGGACAGTGTCATCCTGAAGGTTGAATCCGGGGCGACAATGAGAGTGGCCAAGCCCAGCATCGTCTACAAGCAGGGTGAACCGGAGACAAAGCTCGGCTGAAATAAGGACTTCCAGGGAGAACAACACCAGTGGCTTACTACGATTACATACTCGTAGGCAGCGGCATAGCCGGGCTTTATACCGCCTTGCGCGCCAGGCAGCACGGTAGCGTCCTTATCATCACCAAGGGCAATATCGACGACTGCAACACTAAGCACGCCCAGGGAGGCATTGCCGCCCCGATAGGCCAGAACGATTCTCCGGAGCTCCACTTCCAGGATACCATCGCCGCCGGTGACGGCCTCTGCAACGTGGAGGCGGTACGTATCCTGGCTAACGAGGCCCCGGACCGCATTGCCGACCTAGTAAATCTCGGTGTGCCCTTCGATACCGTCGACGGCAAGATTGCCCTCACCACGGAAGCCGCCCACAGTCGACCGCGCATTCTCCATGCCGGTGGAGACGCCACCGGTGAGCACATCGAAATCACTCTCAGTAAACAGGTGCGCTTGTCGGGAACCCGGGTGCTGGAGAACTGCCTGGCCACGGAGCTCCTCGTGGAGAATGGAAAGGCACGCGGAGTAAGGACGCTCGATTGTCGCACCGGTTCGATTAACGAGTTTGAGTGCGGTTCACTAATTCTGGCCACCGGCGGCGCCGGCCAGTTATTCAGGTTCAACACCAACTCGGACATCGCCACTGGAGACGGTATTGCCCTCGCCTTCGAAGCGGGTGCTGAAATCACGGACATGGAGTTCTTCCAGTTCCACCCCACCGCCCTGCGCATGCCCGGGGTCCCTCCCTTCCTGATATCGGAAGCTGTCCGGGGAGAAGGGGGGATTCTACGCAACGTGGAGGGTCGTCGTTTTATGCCGGACTACGCTACGGAGGGTGAACTGGCCCCCAGGGACGTGGTCGCCCGCAGCATACTCTACGAGATGGAGAAAACGGGTTCGGGCAACGTCTTCATCGATGTTACCCACCTGCCTGCCCATGTTACCACCACGCGCTTCCCCCACATTTACCGGTTCTGCCTGGACCATGGCCTGGACATCACCAGGGACCTGGTGCCGGTGGCACCGGCGGCCCACTACATGATGGGCGGCATCAAGGTCAATACCTGGGGGGAGACAAATATTGTCGGGCTATTCGCCACCGGGGAAGTCGCCTGCACCGGGGTGCACGGGGCCAACCGCCTGGCATCAAACTCAATGCTGGAGGTGCTTGTCTTCAGCAAGAGAATCATCGAGAAGACGAGGCAAGGGGCCAACACAGGGGCATCAGCGCCAGGGCAACAGCAGGAGGTTCACCACCTCCAGAGCCAGCAGCACGCAGGCAAAATGGCCCTCTCCTCACCGAGCGTCCTCAATGTGCAGACGCTCCTCTGGGACAGGGTGGGCATCATACGCAACAGGGAGGGTCTCGATACGGCAGCAGATACTCTGGCCAAGTGGCAGGGCCTGCTTCCCCAGCCGACCGACCGCCCCTCCTACGAACTGGCTAACCTGATACTTACGGGGCGCCTGATTACCGAGGCGGCCCTTATCCGCGAAGAAAGCCGCGGAGCGCACTTCCGCACCGATTTCCCCCGGCATTCAACGGACTGGCAGCATCACGTAGTATTTACACACGGGTAGTAGACCATTCCGGGCACTCGGAGATATTGAGCTATGAAGAACCAGCTACCGCCTGACGAAAGTATTTTCCCCATCATAGACCTTGCCCTGGCCGAGGACACCGGTCACGGCGACGTAACCAGTGAAGCGCTGATACCGCCGACGCTGCCGGGCAGGGCTTCCATACTGGCCAAAGCGGAGGGAGTGCTTGCCGGCATCGAAGTAGCCGGGAAGGTGTTCCTGAGAGTCGACCCCTCGCTGGAGATGTCCGTGCTCATCAAGGACGGGGCCAGGATTATGCCCGGGGACATCATTGCCACTGTCTCCGGCGGCGTGAGCGGCATCCTGCGAGCGGAACGGGTGATGCTCAACTTCCTGCAGAGGCTCAGTGGCATTGCGTCACTGGCCGCCGAGTACGTGGCCAGGACGGAAGGTCTCAGGGCCAGGATAGTCGATACCCGCAAGACAACACCGGGTATGCGGATGCTGGAGAAGTACGCAGTCCGTATGGGGGGGGCTCAGAACCACCGCCTGCACCTTGGTGACGGCATTCTCATCAAAGACACCCATCTGGCCGCCCTGCGTGCCCTGGGCATGGACCTGAAGAGCATCGTGGCCAAGGCCAGGGAAAAAGCTCCCCCGGGTCTCCAGTTAGAGGTGGAGGTCACCACGGTTGCAGAGGCTATTGAAGCAGCCGGGGCCGGGGCAGACATAGTGATGCTGGACAACATGAGCCCGGAAGAGATGCGCCGCGCAGTCAGTCAATTACCGGCAGGGGTAAGGACCGAGGCCTCGGGGGGGGTGGACCTGGAGAACGTACGGGAAATCGCCGAAACGGGTGTCGACATTATCTCGGTGGGGGCACTCACTCACTCGATGAAGGCGCTGGACATCAGCCTTGAGATTGACCCGGACAGCATCAAGCTTCCCTGATGCCGGCCTGGCTATGACCCGACAGGGGCCTTCCGGGCGCTGACCAGATAGTCCTCTGGCCCGTCTTCTATCCTGATATCTGTGAATCCGGCGGCCAGCAGCATCTCGCGGACTTCCTGAGCAGCCGGAATCAGGTCATGGCTCACCACCGGGTTCCCGGCATGTATCTCATTGATACGAGCACGGCTTGCCGTGTGACAAATCAGTAGTCGTCCGCCATCCTTGAGCACGCGGTGCACCTCGCGGAAAGCCCTCGGTTTGTCCTGGAAATGGGGGAAGCTGGAATAGCAGACCACAGCGTCAAACATCGCACCAGGACAGGGAACGGCCATGATATCACCACAGATATACTGGGCTTCTCTCCGGAATCCCTTTCTGCACGCCTGTTGCAGCATCAGGTCCGCCACATCCAGGCCGACGACTCTCCCATTCCGGCCAGTCATTGCCAGCAGATAGGGAAGGAACACCCCCGTGCCGGTACCAACATCGAGCAGCGTTGAGCCCGGCTCCAGGTCAAGTCGTTTTGCCATTCGCTCCAGCTTGCCGGCATCTTTCTCCGCGATGACCTCGTCCCAGGTATCGGCTCGTTGATTAAAGTAGGCTCGAATTACCACTTTGCTCCTTAATGATGTGTCCCTTCTGCCAGCCTTTGACTTTCCTCTTCGGAGAGAAAATCGCAGCCACCATGAAGATGATGGATGAGGTTATCACGATAGTCGCTCCGCTGGGTACATCAAACAGGTAAGAAAGCAGCAGGCCAATCCAGCCGGAGAGAACGCCGAAGGCCGCCGAGAGGATAAACATGCGCTTCATGCTATAGGTAAGCTGGTAAGCAGCGGCGGCCGGATTCAGAATCAGGCTGAAGATGAGCAGTCCGCCGATAGAACGGAGCGATGCCGTAATCGTGGCGCCGGTCAGGAAGAGAACGCCGTACAGGATAATGGTCGCCGGCAGACCCACGGCGAGGGCGATGCTGCGGTTGAAGACCGCGGCCTGGATTTCCTTGAAGAAGAGGACCACCAGCCCAACCACCAGGAGGGCTACCACTCCCAGGATGATTATGTCAGACCTGGTATTGGTCAGGATGCTGCCCCAGAGCAGTTCGAGAGCCCCTGATTTGGTACCGGACATCAGCCCCAGAAAGAGGAAGGAAACCCCCAGCATCAGCGAGAAGATAATCCCCAGCGAGGTATCCGGGCTGAGCTCGCCGCGGTCGGCCAGGGGACCGATAATGGCAGCAGCGAGCAGGCACATGGCAAAGGCACCTAGCAGGGGGTTGAAGCCCAGCCACAGGCCGAGCAGCGCCCCGGCGAAGGCAGCGTGGGACATGGCTACACCGACAAACGGCATGTGCATCAGCACCACGAAGACGCCCACCGTGCCGCAGGCGATACCACCCAGAAAGGCAGACATGATGGCGTTCTGCATGAACTGGTAACCGAAAATGGACAGGTCCAAGCTAAGACTCCTTCACGTGGATATGCGGGCGCCGTTCCTCAACTACGGGGGAGGGCATATCATAGAGACGGCTGAGGCTTTCCGTAGTAATCAGCTTGTCGGGGGTACCATCATCAACAATGAGACCTTCCTTCATCAGGACTACACGGTCGCAGGTATGTGGCATGGCGTCCAGGTTATGCGTCACGAAAAGGGTGGTTAAACGTCGGGAGTCATGTATCTGCTTCACCAGGTCCAATATCTCCACCTGCGCCTTCCAGTCCAGTGAAGCCGTCGGCTCATCAAGCAGAAACAGCTCCGGCTCCTGCGCCAGGCAGCGGGCAATGGCCACCCGCTGCTGCTCACCACCGGAGAGATGGCCAATAGGGCGCCGGGCAAGCTGGGTCATACCCACCAGTTCCAGCATCTCGTCCACGATTACCCAGTCGTGCCTATCCGGCCTTCTGAACAGGCCCAGTACCCCGTAACGACCTATCATCACCACCTCACGGACGCTCATCGGCATGCGCGGGTCTATGTTCTCGACCTGGGCTACATATCCGACCCTCTTTCTCAGCGAATGGCCGTTGCCCCGGTCAACAGGACTCCCCAGGACCGACACCCGCCCGCTAAGCAGTTTACCCAACCCGTTCACAATGGTAAGAATCGTGGTCTTGCCAGCACCGTTGGGCCCGATGATGCCGACAAACTCGCCGGACGTTACCTTAAGCGATACCCCGCGTAGAGCGACATCCTCCCGGTAGGAAACCACGGCATCCTCGATACTTATTACGGTAGTGCCCATCACAGTACCCTTCCATCTTGCACCTGGCAGCGGACTATCATAATCTTTGTCATCCTCACCCCCTAATGTCCCCCTCTCCTTTCTAGGTGGCTGCTGAAAAACTCTTTCGACCATCCCCCTGACCCCCTTCCTGGCCAGGAAGGGGGGAAAGATTATATCTGGGGGACACCCCCAGACCCCTGCCAAAGGGGCTAAGCCCCTCTGGACTCCCCTTTTTCAGCACCCTGCTAGGAGAGGGGGAAGGATGAGTCTTGAAGGGGCGAAGCCCCTTCAACCTACCCCCTACGGGAGTTCCCAGTTAACAGCACCAAAGAGCATGCTCATCAAAGGGGGGAGCTCTATCCTCAGACTTCGAGCTAACCTTTGGCACCTTACCCGGTGCTTCAAGGCGCAATTACCCCCAGTATCAACTCGATGTTCCGGTCAATGGCCTTCTCCCAGGTCTCGGTGTTATCGAAGCCACCGGGGAAATTGGACAGAATTATGCGCGCGCAGCCGAGCTCTTCCGCTACACCGGCGCCGGCATCCTCGCCACTCTGGAGATTGTCTATTATCAGAGTCACGTTCTCCTCTCTGCCCATGTCCACCAGGTCCTTAACCACCTGTGGAGTTAGTGAGTCGGGTCGGCCAAAGGTGCCCACAACATTGAAGCCGACCCACATGACAAACCCCTTCTGCTCTATCGCGCACATGACGTTGATGCTGGCAAGGTTCTCGCCGGCCAACCTGCCTTGTATCTCGGCCCCCTTGGCCTCGATTATGTCCTTAAATGCCGTAGCCGCCTGCTGATAGGCAGCAGTATTGTCACCATCAGCCTGGACCAGATGAGTGGTGATTTCTTCTACTGCCTGTGATTGTACCAGCGGCGTCATCCAGTTGCCTGGTATATCAATCACCACTGCCGTAAGGTCAGGATTATCGGCGGAGTCGATTAGCTCCTGAGTGAACATCTCACCCTGCCAGCCATGCAGTAGAAACAACTCAGCGTCGGCCAGTTTCTGAATATCGCTGGGCTTGACGTCGAAGTGTCCCGGGCACTGCGCCGGTGGAATAATGTTGACAACATCAACCAGGTCCCCGCCAACCCGCTCCACTATCTGGGCGAGCAGTGAGGTGCTGGTAACGACTTTGAGTCCCGATGTATCCGTCGAAGCACAACCACCGAGAAGTGAAGAAACAGCAAGGCTCAGAATCAGAATACCGGCAATCAGAATACGTAGTTTCAGCATAATCTCTCTCCGTTGATATTATTTTTTGTATGCTCTATAGCACTGCTTCCGGACCGGACAAGCTATGCATCCTTACAGGGAAGCACCGCTCTCCTTCGGTCCCTCAAGAAGAATGCTGTGAGTCAGGAAGTCAACCTCGCGGACCCTGGCCTCGACCTCTTTTAGCTCTCCGAACAGAGTCTTCAGCCGGAGCCTGCTTCCGTCAATCTCCATCGAACTGACTTCCTCGGCAACAAGCTGCCTCTCACCGTTTCTTTCAAAATACGCTTTTGATAAACACACTCTAGTCCTCCCTCCCCCCGAGTTTTTCCAGTGCCTGGGACAGGTATTCGCCCGCTTTCTCCATCTCCTGCGCCGCCTGCGCCATATCATCACCGGCACCGGCTTCACCGAGCGCCTTCACCTTATCCGCCCACTCGCGGAACTCTTTGCTGTGCTCCTGATTGTGCCCAATCCAGTGGTCCAGCAGAATCCTTACCTTTGCCAGTGTGTCTTCACTGCTCATGGGCAACCTCCTCATTTTACTGTGCCGCATGCCGGGTACGCGGTGTGCGTACCTGACAGCACAAAGTGCTTTTCTACCTATTAACAATCTACTGTCGACACCGGGAGCACAGCCCGATAATGGCGAGATGCCTGAGTTCGGCAACGAAATCGTGCTCCCGAAGCAGTGCCTTCTCAAGGGGGGCCAGCAGTGTCTCATCAAGGTCAATGGTAGCGCCGCACCGCCGGCAGATAAGGTGGTGATGATGCCCCTTGTTGGCCGGGTGATAGCGGAACCGGCCGCCACCGAGGTCGGTCTCGGTCACCAGGTCGAGTTGTTTCAACAGTTCCAGTGTCCGGTAGACCGTAGAGATATTGACATTGGGGAATTTGGCTACCACCTGGGAATACATCTCTTCAGCGCTGATGTGGTCATCGCTGTTTTCGATGGCCTCAAGTATCATCAGCCGCTGCGGTGTCAGACGATAGCCCTGTTTGCTTAGCGCGCTGGCAATGTCCCTGCCGTACTCCATGTAGCATCGCCCCGGTCTTCCGGTACTTCACCGGGTCTTCCCGGCAATCTCCGCTAAGCATCATACCACGATCGGGGGATAAATGCAAGTAGTTGCAGATACAATTATTTGCAATAATCGGTGGCAGCGTTGACCGTGCCTGTGCTGCACTGGTTCGCGCGTCCGGTAGCTGAGTTTCCTATATCTGGCTGTAGCCGCTGCCGGGACGGTCAATACCGGCGCCCTGGGCCTTGTCTATCCAGCCGAACTCCTTGAGAATCTGCTGGCTGTAGGTGACCCGACCGGTGACCCTGTCCAGCGGTTCGGTAGCCAGCAGGAGGGCGGCCCTGGCCATCATCTCCGGCGGCTCACCGCGCGGGTCATCCATACCCGTGACCAGATTGTGGTAGACGGTACCCGGTGTCGGCACAACCTGAGAGGGCGATACACAGGTCACCGAAATACCATACCGGTAGACCTCCTCGGCCAGCCCCTGGGTGAACCGCTCCAGCGCCGCCTTCTCGGCACCGTAGAGGGTGCCGCCGCGCTCACCGCCGGTGGCCTCCTTGTAGGGACCACGCCCCGGACCGATTGCCGCTCCCGAGGAGATGTTGACGATAGCCCCGCTACCCCGCTCCACCATGTCCTGAAGCACGAGCTGGCTCAGGATGAAAGGGCCGTGGAAGTTCACCGAGAAAGACCGGAGCCACCTGCGGACCGGGATATCCTTGACCGGTATGAAGTAAGTCAGGGCGGCGTTGTTCACCATGACATCAATCGGACCGAATGTATCCCTGGTCTTCGCCACCAGTTCACGGCAGCTCTCCTCATGGGATACGTCGACCTGCATCGGCACCGCCGTGCCTCCGGCCTTCTCAATTTCCGAGACCGTTGTCATTAGCGAGCCATCCAGGATATGGTCTCCTTCGGTTACTGTCCGCGCGGCGCAGGCGACTTTCGCGCCCTCCGCAGCGAACAGTATTGCAATTGCCTTGCCGATACCACGGCTCGCTCCCGTCACGATTGCTACCTTGCCATCCAATTTTCCCATTATTGACCTCCTTCGCTTTCCTCGTATCTTAAGAGAAACAGGCGAATCGCCCGCTCACATCTTCCTGGGCAGATGCCTGTCCCGGCTGTCCAGCATTATCGTTACCGGACCATCGTTGTGGATTTCCACCTGCATATACTGCTGAAATCGGCCCGTGGCTACACCGAGTCCGGTTGCCCTGGCCCGCTCGACAAATCTCTCGAACAACTCCTCGGCTATTTCCGGCAGCGCCGCATCGGTGAAGCTGGGGCGGCGTCCCTTCCGCGTACTGGCCAGCAACGTAAACTGGCTGACTAATAGCAACTCTCCTCTGACATCTTCAATGGAAAGGTTGAACTTACCTGCTTCGTCATCAAAGATGCGGAGACCGACTGTTTTCGAGACCAGGTATTCTACATCTTCCTGGCTATCTCCTTCAGCCACACCGACGAAGACCACCAGCCCCCGCCCGATGCTGCCGGCCAGCTCACTGCCGACACTGACCGAAGCCTTGCCGACCCGCTGCAGCAGCGCTTTCACTCTTTGGCTCCACCCGAGTCCTTCCCGGCAGAGGTCTTCTTCTCGCCGGCTGGTTTTTTATCAGCCGGCTTCTCCTGACCGGCGTCGGACTTACCGGCATCACCGTGACCATCACCGCCGAAATCACCCTGCTTGCGGCTATCCGTCACGTAGAAACCACTTCCTTTGAAAATTATCGGGGACGGATGGAAAAGCCTCCGGCTTGCGCTCTGGCAACGGGGGCATTTCGCCCCCGGTTCATCACTGTAACTCTGCCGCTTCTCAAAACGGTGGCCACATGACTGGCACTCGTAATCGTAGGTAGGCACCCTTCACCTCACAGGAATAATTGTAGTTGATTGCCCTGGCGCAATCCATGTCGACTGCCCTGGTGCAATCAGTTAAGATTATACCCTTTTGCGCTTCCACCTGCCAAGTCGGAAGTAGGCTACGGCGAAGACCGCCTGCACCGCCATCCCGGCCACAAGCGCCCAGCGTATTCCGAGGACACCCATATCCGTAAACTCCGGCAGCAGGTACGCCAGAGGTAGTGTTACCAACCAGCTTGTTACCAGACCGAACATCATCGGCGGAACGGTATCACCGGCTCCGGATAAGGCCTGCATCAGCACCTGGCCCGCACCCAGCACCACGTAACCGGCGGCAGCTATCCTCAGGTATGTGCTGGTCATGGCCACCAACTCCGGGTCGGTGTTGAAGATTCGCACTATACTTTCTGCCCAGAGCAGGACCGCCACCGAACAGATGACCATCAGGCCCGTAGCCAGCCCGGTAGCCTGCCAGCTGCTGCGCTCGGCCCGGCCGGGTTCCCCGGCCCCCAGGTTCTGTCCCGCCAGTACGCCCGCCCCCAGTCCCAGTCCCAGGTTCACCGGCATCAGCAGCATCTCCACCCTCTGCAGCAGGGAATGCGCCGCCACCGCCAGGGTGCCAAAGGGGGCCATCAGCCAGGCGATGACCACCAGGCTCAAGGACCGCTGCGCACCCATCACCGAGGCCGGAATACCAATCCTCACCATGCGCCATATCGCGGCAAGGTCCACCCGGAAATGCCTCATGGTCAGTTGCAGCCGACCCTGTCCCAGCGCAACAATCCGCCAGATGGCAACGAACCCGAATACCTTCCCCGGGAACCCCTGACCGGTATCAGTGTCTCTCCATCCCTGGAGCCATCGATTCCAGTCGAAGTAGACGGCACGCCCCGTATAGAGTGCCCACAGCACGAGGACCATCCCTATTCCGCGGGAAATGACGTTGGCCATCGCCGCTCCGCTGGAGCCCATGCAGGGAAACAGCCACCAGCCGAAAACAAGGGCATAGCTGAGAGGGATGTGGACTATTCGATAAAGGATGATTATGGCCATAGGCGTGACGGTATCCCCGGAAGCCTGCATAACGCTGTATCCCATCATCCAGAAGGCCACCGTCACCGAGCCGAGGCCAAACATGATGCGCATGTAGTCCGCCCCGAGCATGACGACATCATCGGCCAGCCCCATCAACCTCAACACCGGCTCGGCAAGCGCAAGTCCGAGGACAATCATCACCACCGTGTAGACGGCGCTGATGACAAAGGCCTGCTGGCTGGCATGGTTTGCGCCTTCGATATCATGGGCGCCGATAAAGCGGGCGACCAGAGCACGCGTACCGACGCTCAGGCCGGTCATTAGCATCATCTGGACACCGGCATAGATACCGGCAACACCGATTCCGGCAATGGCAGCCGTTCCGAGCTTGCCCACCCAGACCATGTCGATGCTGATACCGATCATGTAGAGTCCCTCGGTCACCATCATCGGCCAGGACAGGCTGAGGAGGTTACGCGTGACGCTGCCCCTGGTCCAGTCCCTATCACGCCGTGGCGTGACGCTCCCTATACTTTCCACGAAAAGGCTCCACTGGAGTAGGTTGTTATACTACACTAGATTCTCTTACTCTTCCATCTCCCGGACTTGAAGTATACGGTATATATAATAGCGCGAAGGACGATGGCGGATACAATCCCCCAACGGACACCATACACCCCGAGGTCAGTATATTTCGGCAGTACATAGGCCAGCGGTACCTGTATCAGCCACATACTGAGGAGAGTGGTAATCATCGGTATCATCGTGTCTCCGACACCGTTGAGACACTGCGAAAGCACCATCACCAGACCAAACACTACGAAGGACACAATTTCTATACGAAGAAAGTTACCGCCAAGCGCCTTCAACGCCGGTTCCGAGTTAAATACACCTATTATTTCTTCAGCCCAGAATATTATCACCAAAGAAGCAATAACCATTACCACGGAAAACAGGGCCGCCGCCGTCCATCCGGTCCGCTCGGCGCGCCCCGGCTGCCCGGCGCCCAGGTTCTGTCCCGCCAGGACACCCGCCGCCTGACCGATTCCCTGGGCTGGCATGTGGGCAAACTGCGCAACCCTCTGAATCAGGGAGTGAGCCGCCACCGCCGTTGTGCCGAAAGGGGTTACGAACAAAACCAGTACGAGATTAGCAAAACTACGCTCGACACCGGTGACTGACGCCGGGATGCCAATCCGGACGATACGCCAGATGATATTACGGTCCAGCCTGAAATCCCGCAGGCTCAACCGCAGGCGTGATGGCACTAATTGGACAACCCTCCAGATAGCAATACGTCCGATTATGCCCCCGTCATTCCACCAGTGAGACCGGTCCAGCCAGACCGACCTCCCTGAAAAAAGAGCCCATAGACCAACTGCCGCACCGAGGGTTTGCGAAACGACATTGGTCATCGCCGCCCCGCTTACGCCCATAGCGGGGAATATCCACCAGCCGAAAACGAGAAAGGGACATAAGGCTACATGGAGAATCCGGAAGCCCGCCGAGGCCATCATCGGAGTTAGTGAGTCTCCGGAGGCCTGCATAACACTTTCGGCCAGCATCCGGAAGGACATCGCTACCGAGCCAACGAACATAATTCTCATGTAGGCGGCCCCTTCGGATACCACCGCTTCTTCCAGACCAAATACACGCATGATAGGTTCAGCCAGGACAATGCCGATAATGGCCATAATAATAGAGAAAACGGCACTGACGACAACGGCCTGCTGGCCAACGCTATTGGCACCTTTGTCATCACCAGCACCAATGAAGCGGGCTATCATAGCCCTGGTGCCGGTAGTCAAGCCCATCCTGACTGAATTCACCACCATCACCGCGGTACCGGCAACACCGACACCCGCAATGGAGGCTTCGCCCAGCCTGCCCACCCATATCATGTCGATAGTAGGGCCCATCATGGTCATGATGGCATTGATAGACATCGGCCAGCCGAGCAGCAGGAGGTTCCTGATGATACTTCCCCTGGTCCAGTCACGTTGGAACCTGCTGCGTTTTCCGCCGTATTCCGGGGTTTCCTCGGTCTCTTCTTCTATCTCCATAGTATCCGGTCCGTGGTCAGACCCGTTTCCGCTTCCACCTGCCCAGCCGGAAGTACGTCGTGTAGGCAATTGTGCCCACACCCATCGAAATAACCATCGCCCAGCGCACCCCGTAGACCCCGAGGCCGGTGTACCTGGGCAGGACGTAGGCCAATGGTAACTGTATCAGCCACATCATCAACAGGCTAATAACCATCGGTGGGACGGTGTCACCGGCACCGGAGATGCAGAACTGGAGCACGATGACAAACCCAATCAGGAAGTAGCCGACGGTGGCTATCCGGATGAAGCTGCTGCCCATCTCTACCAGGCCGGACTCCTTGTTGAAGATGGTGACGACACCCTCCGCCCCCAGCAGTAACCCCAGCGAGCAAACGGCCATCAACACCAGAGCCACAATGGCCGCCAGCCAGCCGCCCCTCTCGGCGCGCTCCGGCTGGCCGGCGCCAAGGTTCTGTCCGGCGAGGGTACCGGCCGCCATGCCCAGTCCCATAACCGGCATGAACAGTATCATCTCCACACGCTGGGCGATAGTATGAGCAGCCACAGCGAAGGTGCCGAAGGGCGCCATAATTCTGATAAAAACAAACCCTGCCAGGGCCATCTGTATCCCCATGATACTGGATGGTACACCGATTCTGATAATACGCCAGATAACACCCGGGTCGATGCGGAAGTTATCCAGCGTCAGCTTCATCCGGGACTGCCCCAGGCGGACCATCTTCCGAACGAGACTAAAATAGATGGACCTTCCCGTGAACAGGACCCACAATGAAAGGCCCAGTCCCAGGCTCTGCGAGATAATGTTGGTAAAAGCCGCCCCGCTAACCCCCAGTTGGGGAAATATCCACCAGCCGAGCACCATGAAGGGGCAGAGGGCCACGTGGAGGAATCTGAAGAAAATGCCAATCCACATCGGTGTTACCGCGTCCCCGGCGGCCTGCATAGCACCCTCGCACATCATGCGGACCACCATCACTATCCCGCCCACGAACACAATCCTCAGGTAGGTTGCTCCCTGGAGGATGACCTCCTCCTCCAGAGGGAACAGGCGCATTATAGACTCGGAAAGAAAGAGGCCGACCAGTGCTATGATTGCCGAAACAACGGCGCTGACCAGGAATGCCTGTACGGCCACGTAGTTGGCACTCTGGAGGTCGCGGGCCCCGATGAAACGGGCAATGATTGCTCGCATGCCCATAGCAAGACCCATGACAGCCGACATCAGGAGCTGCACGCCGATGCCGGCAACACCCACAGCGGCAATGGCCGCTGAGCCCAGTTTCCCCACCCATATCATGTCAATGGTGGGGCCCAGCATGTTCAGGCTGGAACTGACCATCATCGGCCAGGACAGCTTCATCAGATTGCCGATGATGCTGCCCTGGGTCCAATCACGGTCGGACCCGTTACGTCTTCTGTCGTATTCCGGGGTTCCTCCGGTCTCTTTTTCTATTGCCATCGTATCCGGTCCGTGGTCAGACCCGTTTCCGTTTCCACCTGCCAAGCTTGAAGTATGCCGTGTGGATAATTGCTGACACCGCCAGAGAGATGACTATCGCCCAGCGTACCCCGTTGATGCCAAGTCCGGTGGCTTCGGGGAGTAAGTATGCCAGCGGTATCTGCAACACCCAGACCATCACCAGGCTGAAAATCATTGGAGGTATTGTATCACCGGCACCTGAAATACAAAACTGCATCACAATAACGAACCCTATCAGGAGGTATCCGACTGCGCCTATACGGAGGAAGGTACCGCCCATATCTAACAGTTCGGGTTCCCTGTTAAAAATACCAATGATGCCCTCCGCACCTAACAGAAGAGCCAAACAGCAGACGGCCATGAAAGCGAGCGATATGAACATTGCCCGCCAGCCGCTTGTTTCAGCGCGGTCGGGCTGCCTGGCACCGAGGTTCTGCCCCGCAAGGATTCCGGCCGCCATGCCCAGTCCTACTACCGGCATGAACAGTATCATCTCCACGCGTGATACAATGGTATGGGCGGCTACGGCATATGTCCCGAAGGGGCCCATAATCCTGACGAGGAAGAACGCACCGAGTGCCTGCTGCATACTCATAATACCGGATGGTATACCAATCCGGACAATACGCCAGATGATGGCGGGGTCGACACGAAAATTCTTTGTATCCAGTTTCATCCTGCCCCACCCCAGCCGGAACCTTTTTCTCGTCCTATCGAAATAGATGGAACGCCCGGCTATCAGCACCCACAATGCAAGACCCAGTCCCAGGGTCTGTGAGATGATATTGGTATATGCGGCACCGCTGACCCCCAGCTGGGGAAATACCCACCAGCCGAGAACCATGAAGGGACAGAGAACTATGTGGAAAAACCGGAAGACAACTGAAATCCACATCGGTGTTACCGCGTCGCCGGCAGACTGAATAGCGGATTCGCACATCATGCGCACTATCATCACTACCGCACCGAGGAAAACAATTTTTAAATAGATTGTGCCTTCGAGGATGACTCCTTCTTCCAGGTCAAACAGGCGCATAATAGATTCGGTACAAAAGAGGCCTATCATCGCCACAACCAAAGAGAGCACGGCACCCATCACAAAGGCTTGTATCGCCACATGGTTGGCGCTCTCGCGGTCCTGCGCCCCAATGAAACGGGCAATCATGGCTCTCATTCCCATACTGAGCCCCATGATTGCCGACATCACAAGCCCGATAGCAATACCGGCAACACCGACACCGGCGATAGCATCCGACCCCAGACTGCCGACCCATATCATGTCAATGGTGGGACCAAGCATATTGAGGACAGAGCTTACTATCATCGGCCAGGCCAGCTTGATAAGGTTGCCCGTAATGCTGCCCTGAGTCCAATCGCGGTCGAATCCGGGCTGTCTTCCTCCCGGGCCCACCGTTCCTGCCGTACTGCCAGTAGCCATGTCAGCTATTTACGTTTACCATCCAATCTTCACACGTATTATAGCTTCTTCCGCTTCCACCGGCCGGTGCGGAAATAGGCCGTATAGCCGATTGCCCCGGTAACCATGCCGGCCACTATTGCCCAGCGCACCCCGTAGACCCCGATGTCGGTGTACATCGGCAGGAAGTAGGCCATGGGGAGCTGTATCACCCAAACAGTTATCGTGCTGATAATCATCGGCGGCAGCGTGTCCCCGGCTCCGGAGAGGGCGCTCATGAACACCACCATCAGCGGGAGCGCCAAGTAGCCAACCACGGCAATCCTCATGAAGATGCCGGCTTGCTCTACCAGACCGGCTTCCTGATTGAAGATGCGGGCTATATTCTCCGCGAACAGCAGTATCGCCACTGAGCACACGACAATCATAACCCCGACCAGTGCTCCTGCCATCCAGACGCTCCTTTCCGCCCGCTGCGGCTGGCCGGCCCCGAGGTTCTGCCCCACCAGGACCCCGGCAGCATTGCCGAAAGCCATCCCCGGCATAAAGAGCACCATCTCCACCCTCTGAATGATGGTGTGGGCTGCCACGGCTGCGGTGCCGAATGGGGCCATGAAATACATCAGGAAGAAGTGGCTGAACGTCCTTTCCATACCGGAGACCATTGCCGGCGTTCCAATCCGGGCAACGCGCCCGATGATATTAAGGTCAAGCTTAAAGTTCCTCAGCGTGAGACGCATACGTGACAGTCCTAGGCGGGGCACCGGCAAGAGCCCGGTTTTCTCAAAGTGGATGGAGCGACCGGTGAAGAGGCAACACATTCCCAGGGCAACTCCCAGAGACTGTGAAATCACGTTGGTCATGGCGGCTCCTTCGACGCCCATCTCCGGGAATATCCACCAACCGAAGATGAGGAAGGGACATAGTGCAATATGGAAGAGCCGGAAGATGACGGATATGGACATCGGCGTTACAGTATCCCCGGAGGCCTGCATGGTGCCCTCCGCCATGATTCGGAAGGATATGGCGGCAGTACCGATGAACATGATACGCAGATAGGCTGAACCTGCTACGACAACGTCCGCCTCGAGCCCAACAAGACCGAGTATTTCCTCGGTCAGAAAAACACCGACAGCAGCCATTAGAATGGCGAACGCTCCACTGATGACCAGGGCTTGCTGGGCTACATGATTGGCACTCCGAACGTCACCGCTGCCGATAAAACGGGCTATGAGTGCCCTCATCCCCATGATGAGGCCCATCATAGCCCCCATTACTAACTGAGTGGCAATACCGGCAACACCGACGCCCGCGATGGAGGCCGACCCGAGTTTTCCCACCCATATCATGTCAATGGTGGGGCCAAGCATCATGAGGCTATTGCTGATGACCATCGGCCAAGACAGTCTCAGGAGATTACCGACGATGCTGCCCTGAGTCCAGTCCCTCATCAGGGGGCCACCCCGCCTGTCGCCAGGCAATCCTCTCTCTTCCATCCCGCTGGTGACTACTCTCCTTTTAGCATACTCCGCCTACCAACCCCCAATATAAATAACCCCCTGGCCTAAGCCCGGGGTGAAGACAAAGGTAAACACCCGACTATTCACCGGGTACAATGTTAATTCAGCGGTACGTGCCGCGTTATATTTATACGGATAAATTCAATATCGGTGCCTGTTCAATCGCTCCGGCAACGACAAACAACGAACCGGTAACGCAGATTAAGTCCTTCTCCCCGGCCACCTCCAGGGCCAGGGGTAACGCAATCGAAATATCATCCGTCTCCCGAACTGCTATCCCCTGCCGGACGAATTCGGCCGCAATCGGGGCGGTAGCCATTGCCCGGGGGTGAATCGAACGGGTGACAATCACCTCATTGAAAAGCGGTACCAGCTCCGTGATTATGTTCGCCACGTTCTTGTCGGCTGAGAAGCCGATGATGAGGATGGCACGGTCGAACTCGAAATACTGCTCAAGAGACTGCTTCAGCTTCCGGGCCGAATCCGCATTGTGGGCACCATCAACGACGACCAGGGGACGACGGTTCAATACCTGGAGCCGCCCCTCCCACCGCACCGAGGCCAGCCCTTTCGTGATGCTCTCCGCGGTGATTTGCGGGTTTTGCTCCTCCAGTAGCTCCAGCGCCGCTACGGCACAGGCAGCGTTGTCAAGCTGGTATTTGCCCAGCAGCGGTATCGATAGCTCATAGCTGCCCAGTCTGCCGTCCACGCGGAATAGCTGCCGGTCAGATTCCAGGCGGGGATTATGCCAGGTAACATCACTGCCCACTCTTACCAGCTCTGCCCCCTTATCCTGGCAAACCGTTGTGAAAACACGCTCGACTTCTTCAACCTGGGGTGAGGAGACCACAGGGCAGCCGGGTTTGATGATGCCTGCTTTCTCACCGGCAATCTCCGCCAGAGTATTACCGAGGACATCAGTATGCTCAAGGCTGATAGACGTAATCACGCAGACCTCGGGCTCAACAACATTGGTAGCGTCAAGCCGACCACCCAGGCCGACTTCTATCACCTGGAAGTCCACCTGTTTCTGTTCAAAATGGCAAAAACCCAGCGCGGTAAGTATTTCGAAGGTGGTCAGCTTTCCGTATGTGGCTGCTTTATTAACTGCCTCAATTTCAGGACGAATCCGCTCCAGCAAAACAACCAGTTCTTCATCCGAGACCAGTTCGCTGCCAACACGAATACGTTCGTTGATGACGTGCAGGTGCGGCGAGGTGAAGAGACCGGTTCTAAAGCCGGCGGCAGTTAAAGCCGAAGCTACCATCGCAGCGACACTCCCCTTAC
Source organism: Dehalococcoidales bacterium (assembly GCA_016783135.1). GTDB lineage: Bacteria > Chloroflexota > Dehalococcoidia > Dehalococcoidales > Fen-1064 > DUES01. The sequence continues at coordinate 25,226 of JADHXC010000025.1, forward strand.
CCTTGCTACCGGCAATGTGTACTGTCCTGGCCTTCAGGTGAGGATTGCCCACGCGACCGAGAAGCTGGTAGACACGCCTCAGGTCATAGGTAGTCCGGCTTCGTGGGCCGGGTTGCCTCTCATGGTCAATGAAGCTGTAGATGTAGTCTAGAGCCTGCTGATAGCGATTATCCGTCGGCCTGACCTCAGAAGAAGAAGGGTTACCTCTGGTAGTAGCAGCACCCTTCGTAAATACGTTTGAGGTTCATTATATCACCGATTACGGGCCAGTCACAACTTGGCTGAGGTCTGAGTCCAGTGCCCGAACTGTCGGAACACCGCCGGTGGAGGTTGGGAATTCTACGCTACTGTAAACAGTGCCTGTCGAGATTGTGTGCGCCACTGAAGACAGTGGCGTGTCGCTGGTGCTCCTCGCAATGACAGAGAAAGGGTACTACGGGAAAACCGCCGGTGCCTGTAGTCCGGTGACCTCGGGAAGGCCCAGCATAAGGTTCATGCACTGGACGGCCTGTCCGGCGGCCCCTTTGACCAGGTTGTCGATGGCACTGACGACAACCAGCTTCCCGGTATCCGGGGCAACCGTGGGGTGGATGAGACACATGTTGCTCCCCCAGGTATGCTTGGTGTGCGGAGGGGAGTCCATAATCCGAACGAATGGATGGTCTTTGTAAAAGCGCTCGTACAGCCGCACCAGCTCTTCCTGGCCCTTATCGCCGGCCGTGAGCTTGTCTGTAGCTGGCGTTGCGTAGCAGGTGGTCAGGATACCGCGCGTCATAGGGGTCAGGTGCGGGACGAAGGTCACCGAGGGCGATTGCCGTCGGCGCAGCAGCCCCAGTTCCTGGGTGATTTCCGGCAGGTGCCGGTGGCCTCCCAGACCGTAGGCGCTGATGTCTTCGTTGACCTCGGTGTAGTGTGTCCCCTGTGTCGGCGTCCGGCCCGCACCGGATACGCCGGACTTGCTATCGACAATGATGTCCGGCTCTATCAGACCGGCCTTTACCACGGGTGCCAGGGCAAGGATAGCTCCGGTTGGGTAGCAACCCGGGACGGCTACCAGTCGGGTGCCCACGATTTCCGAACGATGAAGCTCCGGCAGGCCGAAGACAGCCTGCTTCAGCAGGTGTGGAGCCGGGTGAGGCACACCATAGCGGCGCTGGTACTCCGCAACGTCCTTCAGGCGGAAATCGGCGCTCATGTCCAGGACGCGGATACCCCGCTCCAGCAATGGCACAACCACGGCGGCGCTATCCTTGTGAGGCATCGCGGAGAACGCGATGTCCACCTCGCCCAACTCAGCTTCAATGGTCAGGTCTATGCCGGCCAGGTGAGGGAAGACCTTACCCAGCTTCTGACCGGCGGCGCTCCGGCCGGTGACGGAGACAAGCTCCACCTGCGGATGCTGGTGCAGAAGCCTTGCCAGCTCGATGCCGACATAACCGGTTACGTTGATGATACCTGCTCTGGTCACGTTCATATAGCTAGCCCCTTGTTTCCTGAGCGTGTGCAAAGCCCCGCTCGAAGGCATTCGTATTCAGTTCCTCGGTGCCCTTGGGAACAGAGGCGAGGATGGACTTCTTGATGGCATCAGGAGAAATGACGTCAGTAACACCGGCGAAGAAACCGAGTAAAACCACATTGGCCACGGCAACCCGCCCCAACTCACCGGCTAAACGCCACGCAGGGACGGTCAGGAGCTGGTTACCTGCGGTCCGGTCCGGCGTGACCAGGTCTTCATCGACGATAACCAGCGTGTCCGGGCTTATGTCCCGGTAGTACTTATCATAGCCGGCCTGAGACAGGGCGACCAGTACGGAGGGGTTCTCCACGTAGGGGTAGTTCACCAGCTGGTCGGAGATAATGACGTCGGCACGGCAGGCTCCGCCTCGGGCTTCCGGACCGTAATCCTGGGTAAAGACGGCGTTAACGCCTTCATAGACAGTGGCCGCCTGACCGATGATGTAGCCGGCCAGGATTATGCCCTGCCCACCAAAGCCGCACAGTCTTATTTCGTGGTTATGCGCCATTAGCGGCTTCCTCCGGGCGGGGCAGGTATATTCGTTCCGTATCAATAAACTTTCCGGTAACTATCTGTCCACCGAGACCGACACCCACCTCATGCGGACTGGCGAAGTGTTTGACGACGGTGTTGGCACGGTAATACCTCATCTGGTCGAGTCCGGTCGGCTGGCGGTTCATACGGCCGTAGTAGGTGGGGCAGGGGCTGATTATTTCGACGAAGCTGAAGCCCTTTCTCTGTAATGCCTCGGTGGTAGACCTTTCCAGTTGCCGGACCTGGGCCGTGGTCCACCGGGCGACGTAGACAGCGCCGCTGGCGGCCGCCAGTCCCACCATGTTGAACGGGTTCTCCACATTCCCGGCGCGCGATGTGGTGGAACGCGCTGCTGATGGCGTGGTCGGCCCGAACTGCCCGCCGGTCATTCCGTAGGTGAAGTTGTTAACGCACAGCACCGTCATGTCAATGTTCCTGCGTCCGGCATGAATCAGGTGGTTTCCGCCAATTGCCGCCAGGTCACCATCCCCGCTGAAGACGACAACCTCCAGCTCCGGATTGGCCAGCTTCAGTCCGGTGGCAAAGGGAATCGCCCGCCCGTGAGTGGTGTGGAAAGAGTCCAGCTTGAGGTAGCCGGCTGCCCGGCCGGTACAGCCTATCCCGGAGACCACCGCCACTTTGTCCAGAGCCATCCCGGTATTGAGCAGAGACCGGAGAAAGGCGCTGACGACTATGCCCAGACCACAGCCGGCGCACCAGATGTGGGGAAACCGGTCCGTTCTGAGGTACTCCCCCAGAGGGTGGTTCTCTCTAGTTTTCTCCTTGGTTACTGCAAGTTCGTTCATTTCGCAGCCTGCCTGATTGCTTCCAGTATTACCTGCGGGTCATGTACCGCGCCGCCCATATGTGGCACCAGTATTGTCTTTGCCGCACCGCCGGCACTTCGTTCAACTTCAAGGGATATCTGCCCGTAATTTATCTCCGGCACCACGAAAGCCTTCACCTGCCGGGCTATTTCCGCTATCCGTCCCTGTGGAAACGGCCAGACTGTGACCAGTCTCAGCATCCCGACGGGTATTCCTTCGTTTCGGGCGCGCTCCACGGCAATCAGCGAGACCCGAGCCGTAATACCATAGGCACAGACAACAACCTCGGCACCATCGATGCCGTCCTCCTCCAGTTCGATAATCTCTTCACTGTACTTTTCAACCTTTTCCACCAGCCGCCGTATCAGCCTGTCCTGCGCTTCGGCGTTCATTGCCGGGTATCCCCTCTCATCGTGGGTGAGCCCGGTGACGTGGAAGCGGTAGCCTTCGCCGCTGTTTGCCATCGGTGGAACAAGGTCGGCATCAGGCTCATAGGGCTGGTATTCTCCGGGCGGTACCTCCGGCTTGCGTCTCGGAACGAGATGCACCTTATCGCGCGGCTGGATAACCACCTTTTCGTACATGTGGCCAACTGCGCCATCGGTCATGACAAGCACCGGGAGGCGGAACCTTTCCGAGAGATTGAAGGCCTTAATCGTATGGTCGTACACTTCCTGCGGGGAGCTCGGTGAGAGGGCGATTATGCTATAGTGGCCGTGGCTTCCCCAGCGTGCCTGCATCATGTCTCCCTGGGCCACCAGAGTAGGCAGGCCGGTAGAAGGTGCGGCACGCTGCACATTGGCCACCACGCAGGGTGTCTCCATCATCACACCCAGCCCGATATTCTCCATCATCAGGCTGAACCCCGGTCCGGAGGTGGCCGTCATTGCCTTGACGCCACCCCAGGAGGCCCCGAGGACGGCAGCCATCGATGCCAGTTCGTCCTCCATCTGGATGTAGGTGCCGCCAACTTCGGGTAGGCGGTCTGACATCCGCTCGGCAATCTCTGTCGCCGGTGTAATCGGATATCCGGCAAAGAAGCGACAGCCGGCGCTGATGGCTCCCTCGGCACAGGCTTCGTCGCCACTCATGAAGAACTCGCCTTCGAGATACGCTCTATCGGTGGTCACTATCTCTCCCAGACTTTACCTGAAGCGTGACTTCAGGTGTCACTTGATTCCCTGACCGGCTTCTTCGCCAGTAGTAATAACGTGAATGGCAAACTCCGGACAGACCATGGTGCACATTTCACAGCCGATGCACTTGCTGCTGTCCGTCATAGCGACAACATGGTAGCCCCGGCTGTTAGTCTCATCGGTCTCGTAAAGGAGGTGCTGAGGGCAAAACTCCACGCAGAAGCGGCACCCCTTACACCACTCCTTCATTACATAGACCTCGTGTTGGCTGGTTTCAGTCTTACTACTATTCAAAATTCACCCGTAAAGTATGCGCAAGTACCAACGGTTATTATGGCAACTTAAATACAAGAATATCATACGTGCGTGGCTGTTATCAAATCTGACGCAGTACTGAGTACCGTCATTGCGAGGAATGCAGTGACAGGCCGCTGGTTTCAGCGGCACGCAATCTCGGCACAATTAGTTAAACCCTATCCCCGTGCGGCCCATCTGGGCCGCCTGCCCCTTCCCCTTGTGGAAGTGCACAATTGGCAGTCAAGTTGGTGATAAACTACCTGGGAGAGCCGGCTATCCGGTCGTCTGGTAGACTACGTCTTAGCCAACATAAGAAGCCCGATGTCCCACACCGTCCCTCCAGGTAGTATCTGTTCCTTTTCTGTTGCTACCGCGGTGATGTATCGTACCTGGACATACCATCATATACTACCTGATACTGAGCAGTTTGTCAGCAAAATGTCGGCGGAACGGGGCAGCGAATCGGGGGGAGAGAGAACAAAGGAGTTACACCTTACCGTTGTTATTATCATTGGGAGGTGACCAATATGAACCTTAATCAGAAGCAAACGGATGCCTTACTCAAGATACTCGAATACGAGCAGACCCATGATCCGGAAGACCTCAGCCTGGGATGGCGTTGGAGTGACGTCCGTGCTGCCCCACCTACTCTGAATAGCCTATTGCTGAAGGGACTGCTTGAGGTGAAGTTCCACTCAAACAGCCATCGGGGACTACTGCTAACCGACCTTGGTCGGCAGCAGGCAATACTTCTGACGGAGCCAGCAGAGACCTACGAGGAATCCCCAGGCAAAGCCGTGACACTCCCCAATAACATCTTCGAAGACATCATTGGCCATGAAGATGTCAAAGAACTCCTGACGGCTGCACTCCTTGCGGACAAGCCGGTGCATGTGCTGCTGGCAGGGCCACCGGCACTCGCCAAGTCCCTGTTCCTGTGGGACATAGAGCGAGTGTGTGGTAGGCAGGCTCTATGGCTTGTTGGCTCAGCAACCAGCAAAGCGGGACTGTGGGACCTGGTAGCGGAACGAGAGCCGCAGATTCTGCTAATTGACGAGTTAGACAAGATGAGCGCTGCCGATACCGCGGCACTACTCAGCTTGATGGAGGGTGGTAGGCTGGTGCGGGCCAAGAAAGGCAGGACACTCGATACCACCGTTGCCATCAGGGTTGTGGCAGCAACCAACCGGGTGGCCAGGCTATCTCCGGAACTGAGGTCCAGATTTGCCGTGATGACACTGAAGCCCTACGATGCGGCGGAGTTCCGTTCCGTGGTCG
>JADHXC010000070.1 GCA_016783135.1 Dehalococcoidales bacterium
TTCCGCATCGCCACCATCCTGGCCGACTGCTCGCTGGCGATGGACTCCAGGATAGCGTGGTAGACCTCCATTTCCACGAAGCGTGGCAGGAGCTCTCCCAGCACTGCCTCCGCACTCGGCTCATAGATATACTCCACGTTCTGCATCGCCGGCAACTCCGCCGGCTCCACCGGCAGCAACCGCTCCATCACCGGCGTCTGGGTCATTGTTGAAATAAACCTGGTGTAGACCAGGTAGACCGCATCTACAACGCCATTGGTATAGTCATCAATGATAATCCGGGATATCGGCAGGGTATCCAGCAAACTGGGACGGTCCCCAAGGCGGTCGAACTCAGCCCGGATATCCCGGCCAACTCTCCTCATGAAATCATTCCCCTTCCGACCCACCGTGACCACGGAAACTGGCACGCTCTGCGCCACCAGAAAGCCGGCTGTTGTGCGGTTGATACTGGCGTTGAGCCCACCACAAAGGCCACGGTCAGGAGTGATGTGCACAATCTCTATACTGTTCACCGGCCGGCTCTGCAAGAGGGGGTGGGGCGCACCTGCCTGTGGCAGGGCTGCCAGTGCCGTAATTACCTGGCGTATCTTCTCATCGTAAGGCCGCCCCGCGACACCCGCTTCCTGGGCACGCCGCATCTTGGATGTGGCAATCATTTCCATGGCCCGCGTTATCTTGGCCGTACTCTGAACACCACGTATCCGTTGACGAATCAGACGTATATTTGCCATGGTCTACCGTTTCTCGCGCAGGTCACTCCAGAGGAAAATATCGGTTTCCCTACCCTGCAAAGTGGCTCTGCTTGAACTCCTGGATTGCTGCTTTGAGAAGTTCTTCAGTTTCACTACTGATGCTCTTCTCCCGGGCAATCACCGAAACAACCTCGGGATGGCTCGTCTCCATAAACCTATGGAAGCCAGCCTCGAACTCGCTAATCTTTTCGACTGGTACGTCATCAGTATAACCATTGATTGCCGCGTACAGAATCATTACCTGCTTCTCTACCGGCATCGGAACATACAGAGGCTGCTTTAAAATTTCGGAAAGACGCTGACCGCGGTCAAGCTGTGCCCTGGTCGCCCTGTCCAGCTCTGCGGTTCCAAACTGGGCAAAAGCAGCCAGTTCCCGGTACTGGGCAAGGTCCATCCTCAACCGGCCGGCCACCTGCTTCATCGCCGATGTCTGGGCCTTGCTGCCCACGCGGGACACCGATATTCCAATATTCAGTGCCGGCCTGATACCGGCGTTAAAAAGGTCTGTCTCCAGGTATATCTGGCCGTCGGTAATCGATATTACGTTAGTGGGAATATAGGCTGAAACATCACCGGCCTGGGTCTCGATTATCGGCAGCGCTGTCAGCGAGCCTCCTCCATGCTCATCATTGTACCTGGCCGACCGTTCCAGCAAACGACTGTGCAGATAGAACACATCGCCCGGATAGGCTTCTCTACCCGGCGGACGACGCAGCAACAGGGAAAGCTGCCGGTAAGCCCAGGCGTGCTTGGAAAGGTCATCGTATATTACCAGCGCATCCTTACCCTGCGCCATGAATTCTTCGCCTATGGCACAGCCCGCGTAGGGTGCCAGGTACTGCATGGCAACTGCATCGGCAGCATTGGCGGCAACGATGATTGTGTGAGCCATTGCCCCGTATTCCTCCAGGGTAGCTGCCACCCGCGCCACTTTAGAAGTTTTCTGGCCAATGGCAACATAGATGCAGATAAGGTCCCCGCCCTTCTGATTGATGATAGTATCCAGGGCTATGGCCGTCTTACCCGTTGACCGGTCACCGATGATAAGCTCTCTCTGTCCCCGCCCCAGCGGAATCAGGCTGTCTATTGCCTTAATACCGGTCTGCACCGGGGTATCCACCGGTTGGCGGTCCGTAACGCCCGGGGCAACCAGCTCCAGCGGACGTGTCTTCTCCGCCTTCAGTGGGCCCTTACCATCCAGCGGACGACCCAGAGGGTCCACTACCCGCCCGATGAGTGCCTCGCCAACAGGGGCTTCGGCAATCCGGCCCGTACGCCGTACCTCGTCGCCTTCCTTTATTCCGGTGTAGTCGCCAACGATAATAGCCGAGACACTCTCCTCCTCCAGGTTCATGGCGATGCCCATAATATCACCGGGGAACTCAAGCAATTCGTTGTACTTCGCCGCGGCCAGTCCGTGTATCCGGGCAATACCATCACCTATCTCAACAACAGCGCCAACATCGACCATCGCCAGTTGTGCACCGAATTGCGATATCTCCTGCTTTATAGCGGAAGCAATATCTCGCCCTCTTGTTGCCATCTAAGTTACCTCCCGTAGTCCGACAGAAGACTACGTTATACTCCGGTATTAGCTACCCAGAGTATAACGCGCAGACCACTACCTGCCTGCACCACCAAGTTCTTTCCTCAGGGCTGCCAGCTTGCTGCGGATACTGCCGTCGATAAGTTTATCTCCCACCCTGATAATAATGCCACCGATAACGGTGGGGTCTACCTTTGGCTTCAGCATTACCGGCTTGCCGACTATTTCCGTAATCCGTTCGCCTATCTTAAGCTTTTCCTCATCGTCGAGAGGAATAGCCGTGATAACCTCGGCGACTCCTGCGCCTTCAATGCCACGGTATTCGTCCAGCAACTGCTGGTATTCATCCGAGATATCCTCCATCATAGCCAGCCGCCCCTTGGCCACCAGCATCGATACCAGCTTCAGTGCCATCGGGTGTATCTTACCCAGCCGCTGAGACAGTACACGCTCCTTCTCCTCAAAGGATACCTCACGGTTTTTCAGCAGGGCAAACAAAGCCTCATCACGGCACATGCTGCTGACCTTCCTCAGGTCAGACTGCCACCGGCTCTGCTCCTGGCTCTCCTGTGCCATCCGGAAGACCGCCTGTGCATAACGTCTCGCGTAAACGCTATTGGCCATGCCTATCTCCTCGTATGAAAACGGCTAGTCCTCTTTCAAGGAGCCACTCTCTTCAAGCACCTTGTCTATCAACTCGCGGTGCGCTTCCTTGTCCAGTGACTTCTCGATGACCTTCTCCGCGGCCACTATCGCCAGGTCGGCAAACTCCTGATGCAACTCACCAATGGCTTCATCCCTCTCACGCTGAATCTCCTGGCGCGCCTTATCCAGCAGGGCTCTGGCCTGTACTTTCGCCTCTTCTTCGGCCCTCTGCCTGGCCTCATCTCCGGCCCGCATTGCCCGGGCTATTGCCTCCTGTCCCTCCCTGGAGGCAGCCTCCAGCTTCTTCCGGTTCTCCTCCTCGGCCTGCGCTGCCTGTTCCCTCACCTGTTCCGCCTGCTCCACGCTATCCTTTATCTTCTGTGAGCGCTCATCGAACATCCTCAGAATCGGTTTGTAGGCAAAGAAATAGAGCAGCCCGAAGAGGACAAGGAAGCTGACCAGCTGTGCTATCAATGTAGACAGATTGATACCTAGTCCTTCCACAGTATCCCCCTTCCGGACAGTAGACTATGCGACAAATATAAGGACAACCGATACCACCAGGGCGTAGATGGCGACTGCTTCGGCCATGGCGATGGCCAGAATCATGTTGGTCATGATTGGCCCCCTGGCCTCAGGATTACGCCCCAGTGCCTGCATAGCGCCCGCCCCCAGAATTCCAATTCCGATTCCCGGACCTATCGCTCCCAGTCCCATAGCTATTCCGGCTGCCAGGAGCCTCATTGCTTCAGCAGAAATTCCTTCCATTCTGTCCTCCTTCAGGTACTCACATCAACCACATACGAACGTTGTGGTCTTGATACTCAACTGGATTCCTCATGTTCGTGCTGGGTGACTGCCATGGTGGCAAATACGAGCGTCAGTCCGCCAAAGATAAGCGCCTGGATAGCTCCAACCAGCATTTCCAGTCCGTAGAACGGGACCGCCAGCAAGAACGGCATCAGGAACAGCATCATTAATATCAGTATCTCGCCGCCGAGCATATTGCCGAAGAGACGGAAGGTAAAACTGACAACACGCATCATCTCGCCTATCCCCTCGAGTACACCGACGAACATGTCGATACCACCCATGAAAATGCCGCCAAACCCGCTTTTCACCTTACCGCGCATTAACTGACCGACACCCTGGCCGAACCCCCTGACATTGATGAACTTGGTGAAGTAGCGCAGTCCGCCCTCGCGGATACCCAGGTACTCCACGAAGACAAAGGATATCAATGCCAGGGCCAGTGTAAAGTTGATATCCGTATTGGCACCCCGCAGCAAGGGAAGGACGTGCGTTTCCCCGTGCTCGACTGCGGTGAATGTGATTGAGCCGAAGCCGGGAACCAGGCTCAGCCACGAGTTCATGATGACAAAAAGGAAGATAGTGGTTATTACCGGGAAGAAGCGGCGCCCGTTCTTCTCACCGGCAACATCGATACAGAAATTCAGCAGCCACTCCAGGGCGAACTCCAGCAGGTTCTGTAGACGTGAAGGGATGACCTTTATCCGGTGGGTAACCGCCCAGGCGAAGAATGCCAGAATGATTATCGTAATCCAGGATGCTAGCAGGGTATTGGTAACGGCAAACCCGCCGATGTGGAATATTACTTCGGCGGGGAGCTGCACGTGTGGCGCCTCGACGGTAAACAGTTCGGGAAGTCCCACATCACCGATGATAGCTTTGCCTAGAGCACCACTCAGGAGACTGATGATACCGACCGCCAGGACGACAACTACTATCGTAATCAGAACCGGGAATGAGCAACCCAGACAGCCTTTTCTAGACACTAGCTGTTCCCCTTATTCTGTTTGTTATCCAGGAAGGGCCGGAGCATGGTATAGACGCCGTAGAAGGCGACCACAACCCCAAGCAGCAATCCGACTATCAGCCAGAGGGGTTCGCTGCCAAACCTGGTATCGAGCCAGCGTCCGCCAACCACGCCCAGGATGATAGAACCAGCAACAAAAAAACCGACGCCCAGTAGCCCCAGCGCCGCAAGTCGCTTGTCCATATCGGAAGCAGCATAGCAAATCTTCCCATTCAAGTCAAACCCGGCACCGGGGCTTGGTACCTCCACCACTTGCCCCTGATACATGAAAAGTCCCGCAACATTACGGTTGCAGGACTCGATATCCCCATCCACTCAGCAAGCCGGATACCTGCTGCCCGGACTACACTCTCCTACCATACAGACCTGTTCCTGCTCAGGACTTTCTCTTGTCAAAGTCCTCCATATCAAGGGTGTTGATGAAATCGTAGAAGGCAGACATCTTCTTCATCTCTTCTTCGCTCACCGGTTTACCGGCAACACGGTCTATGTCCTTCGGTTCCCCTACCGGCTTGCCCGTCTCCTTGTCCAGCACGATGCCTGCTTTCTCCAGTACTATATCCTCAGCATATATCGGTGCTTCCACTCTCACCGCCATCGCAATAGCATCGCTGGGCCGGGAGTCCACCTCCATCTGCCCGCCATCCATATTCAGTATAATCTTGGCAAAGAAAGTATCATCCCTGAGGTCACTGACGACGACTGAATTGACACTGGCACCGAGGACATCAACAATAGACTGCATCAGGTCATGCGTCATCGGCCGGGGCACACTCACACCCTGCAGCTTGACAGCGATAGCATCCGCCTCGGCAGCCCCTATCCAGATAGGCAGGTACCGGTCGGTTGTCTTCTCTTTGAGCATGACCACCCGCTGGTAGTTCATGAGGCTCACCCGAATGCTATCCACAACCATTTCTATCATGGCGGACCTCCTCTTCTCCCCCGCGGGCACGTTTAATTTTAACTCCAATACACTCCCAGTGTCAAATTGAGACTGAGGCGCCACCACCGCAGGTCGCCCGGGGTGGGATTGCCCGTGCCCTTCCATCACATGGTATAATGTGAAAGGAAAAAAATTGCTTTACCACTTTTGATGTAATACTATAGGACAACAGGCTTACCCCTACTTTAAGGAGGATGCCGATGCACCAGAGTGGCCGGAACATAGTTTGGTTCGACGAGGTAACCAGGAACGATATTCCCCTTGTTGGTGGTAAGGGGGCAAATCTCGGTGAAATGACCAATGCGGGCATACCTGTCCCCCCCGGTTTTATCGTGACCGCCAGCGCCTATTACTCCTTCCTCGAAGAGACGGGTATCACTGACCAGCTTCGCGCTTTGCTGGCGCCACTGGACCCCAATGACAGCCGACAACTCCAGGATATCTCCGCCAAGACCAAGCAGATTATCCTGGACGTGCCCATGTCCGGTGAACTGGCCGAGGAAATCAGAGCATCCTACCGGAAGATGGGCCAGGGACATGTTGCCGTGCGTTCATCGGCAACTGCCGAAGACCTGCCCGAAGCCTCTTTCGCCGGGCAGCAGGCCACTTTCCTCAATATCAGCGGGGAAGAAGAGGTTGTGGTCGCCGTCCAGCAATGCTGGGCTTCCCTCTTCGAGTCACGGGCAATCTTCTACCGGGTGGAGAATGGTTTCGACCACTTCAAGGTCGGCATCGCCGTACCGGTACAGCGCATGGTCCAGTCCGATGCCGCCGGTGTCATGTTCACCCTTGAGCCAACAACCAGTGACCTGAGCAAGATAACAATCGAGGCCGTCTACGGGCTCGGCGAGATGATTGTCTCCGGGGACGTAACCCCGGACCACTACGTTGTCAGTAAGGAAGGCCTTGGCATCGTTAACAAGGAAGTAAAGGCCCAGGAGTGGAAGCTGGTCAGGGACAAGAACCTCCAGGCCGAGGACATCAACATCAAGATACCGCTTACTCCCGCCGAGCAGGCGGAGCAGAAGATAACCGACGAGGACATCGTTGCCCTCGCTGAGATGGGTAAACGCCTCGAGGAGCACTACCAGTTTCCCCAGGACATCGAATGGGCCAAAGAAGCCGGGGAGCTTTTCATTGTTCAGACACGCCCCGTCACCACCATCCGCGAGATGGCCGCTGCCGGACCCGAGATTGACGCTGAGGTAATACTGTCAGGGTCACCGGCCAGCCCGGGAGTAGCCTCCGGTCCGGTCAAGCTGGTGCCTGACCCATCCCGGATTGACAAGGTGCTCGATGGTGACATCCTGGTCGCCGAGATGACCACGCCTGACTTCGTTCCCGCCATGAAGCGGGCCGTGGCCATTGTGACCGACCGCGGTGGCCGTACCGCACACGCCGCAATTGTCAGCCGGGAGCTGGGAATCCCCTGCATTGTCGGCACCGGGAACGCCATGGCCACCCTCAAAGACGGGCAGGTCATTACCGTGGATGGCACCAGCGGCAAGGTCTATGACGGCAAGATAGAGTTCGTCGTGGAGGAAGAAAGCAAGGCACGCTCCGACATCAAGACCAGGACCACGCTCCTGGTCAACCTGGCGCAGCCGGAGATAGTTGACCGCGTAGCATCCCGCAATGTCGACGGTATCGGCCTGCTCCGTGCCGAGTTCATGGTCGCCCAGATTGGCGAGCACCCCAGCTACATGATAAGCCAGGGCAGGGGGCAGGAATTCGTCGACAAGCTGGCCGAAGGCCTCACAACCTTTGCAAAGGCCTTCCATCCCCGGCGCGTAGTCTACCGGACAAATGACTTCAAGACCAATGAGTACCGCGCACTCAAGGGCGGCGAGGACTACGAACAGCTTGAGGAAAACCCCATGCTCGGTTACCGGGGAGCGTCCCGGTACATCACCGATATCGAGACCTTCAAGCTGGAACTGGCCGCCATCAAGAAGGTACGTGAGAAGTACAACAACCTCTGGGTGATGATTCCCTTCGTGCGCACCGTTAACGAACTGGCCCAGACCATCAAGATAATGAATGGTGAAGGCCTGAAGCGCTCGGAGGACTTCAAGATATGGATGATGGTGGAGGTGCCCTCCAACATTATCCTGCTGGAGAAGTTCCTTGCCGTCGGTATTGACGGCATATCCATCGGCTCCAACGACCTTACCCAGCTGACACTGGGCGTGGACCGGGACAGCGAGAAGCTGGCCGACACTTTCAATGAGATGGATGAGGCCGTCATGCTCTCCCTGGAGAGAGCCATCAAGGTCGCCAAGAGCATGGGGGTCACCTCCTCCATCTGTGGGCAGGCACCATCGGTCTACCCGGAACTCACTGAGAAACTGGTGGAATGGGGCATCACCTCGGTCTCGGTAAGCCCCGATATGATAGACCGCACCAGGGAGATAATCGCCGAAGTCGAAGCGCGATTGCAGAAGTAGTGAGTCGTCGGCCCG
>JADHXC010000071.1 GCA_016783135.1 Dehalococcoidales bacterium
ACGACCCAGACGAAATAAAACGCAAGATTAGCATCAATCTTTCCCTTCTCCACTGCCAATGGGAGAACGCTAAGATCAACCTCCTTGATACCCCGGGATATGCTGATTTTATCGGCGGAGTCAAAGCGGGAATGAGGGTAGCTGAGGGGGCAGTCATTGTCGTCTGTGCTGCCTCAGGCGTAGAGGTCGGCACCGAGTTGGTGTGGCAATACGCCGAGGAAAGCTCAATGCCTCGCCTTATCTTCATCAACAAGATGGATCGAGAGAACGCCGACTTCTACAAGGTGGTGGAGCAGATTCGAAGCAAGTTCGGCGCCAGGTGTGTTCCTATCCAACTGCCTGTAGGCTCACACACCACTTTCCAGGGTGTAGTAGACCTGATTGGTTTGAAAGCTTACACCGGCGCCAAGGAGCAGGAAGGGGAGATACCTTCCTCCTTGGAGAGCGAAGTCAACTCCTTTCGCGACAAACTGGCAGAGGCGGTGGCTGAGATAGATGATGAGCTTACCGAAAAGTATCTGGAGGGGGAGGAGATAAGTTCGGACGAGATTCTGCGCGTTCTGGGAGAGGGAATCAAGGCTGGTAAGATAGTTCCCATTCTAACCGGCTCAGCATTGCAGAGCATAAGCATACGGCATCTTCTGGACGCTATTTGCCATTACCTGCCATCGCCCAAGGAGGTGGGACCGGTAGCAGCAACTAACCCAGCGACACGAGAATCGGAGCCAGTTGAACCGGATAAAGGTTCTGCTTTGAGTGCCCTGGTGTTTATGACCAGCGCTGACCCCTACGTAGGCAAACTGACCCATTTCCGGGTCTACTCCGGGTCGATTGACAGCAACTCCCAGGTGTGGAATGCCGCCAAGAAGCAGATAGAGAGGATAGGCCAGCTCTTCGTATTTGAAGGCAAAACACAAGAAGCTGTGCCCAAGTTGACTGCCGGAGATATTGGCGCTGTGGCCAAGCTGGCGGTGACCGGTACCGGTGACACTCTGTGTGCCAAAGAGCATCCTCTGAGCCTGGCGCCTATTGAGTTTCCCGAGCCGGTATTCAATGTGGCTATACGTCCCAAGACGAAGACGGACGTAGATAAGCTGGGCACCGTCTTGCCCAGATTGGTTGAGGAGGACCCCACTCTCCAGGTGCGGAGGGAAACCGATACCGGTGAGACCGTACTTGCCGGCATGGGAGATTCGCACGTAGAGGTAGTGGTGGAAAGGATGCAGCGGAAGTTCGGCGTCGGGGTTACCATGGATATCCCCAAGGTCCCATACAAGGAGACTATTGCCGCCATGACTAAGGCGGAATACAAGCATAAGAAGCAAACGGGGGGGCACGGTCAGTACGCGCACGTCTGTTTGGAGCTTGAGCCTCTACCCCGGGGCGACGGCTTCGAGTTTGCCCAAAGAGTGGTGGGCGGCTCAGTACCAAAGAACTATATACCTGCGGTGGAGAAGGGGGTCATGGAGGCACGCCAGGAAGGTATCCTGGCCCGTTACCCGGTAGTCGACGTCAAGGTAACCCTCTACGATGGCAGCTTCCATCCGGTAGACTCCTCGGAGATATCCTTCAAGATCGCCGCATCACAAGCTCTCAAGAAGGGGCTTTCACAAGGCCAGCCTGCTTTGATCGAGCCGATAATGCACCTTGAGGTTGTGGTACCAGAGGCCTTCATCGGTGACATTATTGGCGACCTCAACACCAAGCGGGCCAGGGTACTGGGGATGAACCCGGAGGATGGAAATCAGGTGATTGAGGCCCACGTACCCCTGGCCGAGGTGCTGAGATATGCCATAGACCTGAGGGCCATGACCCAGGGTCGAGGCACCTATAAGATCGAGTTCAGCCATTACGAGGATGTCCCGGCCCATCTAGTTGAGAAGATCGTCAGCCAGCGGGCAGCGGAGAAAGCCGAGAAGGCTTAGCAGCCTGGCAGCGGTTGTTGGTTAGCGATGTGGCACTAGGCCGTGCGTTCGAATCCTGTGCGGTGAGCTTTAACTTTACCGGGCTAACGGCGGAAAGCGCGGGGAAAGGAGAATGAAGCCATGATCGACATCCAACCACAGCATGTTACTCTCGACCAATTGTTTTACGGGCGACTATTCAGAATTCCTCAGTACCAGAGGACGTACAGCTGGCGTAGGAAGGAGCGGCAAGATCTGTTCGAAGACATTCAGCGCACTTGGGCCGCACGGAAGGAGCGCTCCCACTTCATGGCTACGGTAGTGGGTCTTCGCCGCGGAAAACGGACCATCCTGACCAAGGAGCATCAAGTCATTGAGGTGGTGGACGGACAACAACGGATTACAACTCTCATCCTGCTTTTCAAAGCTATCGCTAAGGCAATTGACCGTTCAGACCCAGTCGGGGGGGGAATTGGCAAAGAGCTTGATGACACTCTAGTGAAAGATGATAAGGCCACCCTATTGCTCCTTCAGACGAATCACGACATTAGTCACTACTTCGCCGACTATCTACGAACAGGAAACCACTCGTCTTCAGAGTCCGCTGAGACTCTGGCAGACCGCGAGCTTCTGTCGGCCATAGAGGGCTGTGAGAGGTTTGTGGCCGACTGGCAAGGTAACGGTAATTCGCTCGAGGGCTTGGTTAGCTTACTGAAGAACAGGCTGACTTTTGTCTTCCATGAGATTGGTGACGAGGCGCTCGTGTATACCGTGTTCGAGGTTCTCAATAGCCGCGGTCTTGCCGTGTCATGGTTTGACCGCCTCAAGAGCACGCTGATGGCCCTTGTATTTGAAGCTGAGACCGGGAACAAGAACGAGATTATCGATGAAGTGCACCAACTTTGGACGGATATCTACAGGTGTGTAGGGCTCCGGTTGGGCTTGAGCACCGAATCGCTCCGCTTTGCTGCAACCTTGCGCACTTCATACCCTCATAGTCGTCCGCTTGCCGAGGATGAGGCCGTAAACTTGCTCCGCGATCAGTCGAAGGACGAGCCAGCGAAGGTGATTGAAACAACGAAGTGGCTAAAGGCAGTGACCGAGGCGGTGGATCGGCTAGTCGCTGACCGCAGAAGGAATGCCGTTACACAGATCGCGCAGGCTAGAATGATGGCTACGGCAGTGTACCTTCGATCAGACTTTACTGAGGATGAAAAGGCCAAGATACTCCGTCGCTGGGAAAACGTGACCTTTCGCATCTACGGGATGTTCAGGAAAGACGCTCGAACGGCTGTGGGCGATTACCTTCGGCTGGCCTGGAGAATCGTGAACGGAAAACCTTCAGCTGACAACATCTTAGAAGGACTGTCCCGCATTGGTGCTGGGTACCCGATTGCCAAGGCGGTTGAGAGTTTGCGGGAAACTGATTGCTATATAGGATGGGGAGAAGAGTTGCGCTATTTCTTCCATAGGTACGAGGAACACCTGGCACGGAAGGCCGGGCAGAACTTCAATAACGAGCAATGGAACCGCATCTGGGAAAGCAGCGCCGCGGATTCTATCGAACACATCCGCCCACAGAGTTGGTGGGCCTCCATAGGCTTCGAGCCTGACCCCAATGAGGTCCATCGGCTTGGCAATCTGTTGATACTCCCCCCAAGACTGAACTCCAAACTGAAGGATAAATCCCCCGGAGGAAAGGCCGACGACTACAGAAATACAGGCCTTCTGCTTGCCCGGGAGGCGGCGGACCGCCTCTCTGGTTGGGATTTTGATGCGACCAAGGAGCGCGAGAACGCTTTGCTGGAGTGGGCAGATTAGAGGGAAGATTGAGCGCGGCCTCAATCTTCCCTTTCGGCTGTGCCCCAAAGCATAGCTCGAAGGTAGAACTGAACGTAAAGATTTGTAGGGTGGGTGGAGTAAAACGCAACCCACCTTTTCTGGAGAGATGACGTGGTGGGTCCCGCTTTGCTGCACCCATCCGACGGTACTGTTTCCTTGATGAGTGATGAACTTGGTGAGATTTGGGTATGTTAATTATTCGTCGAGAAACACCCGAAGATATTGATTCGATTCGCTACATTAATTCGCAGGCGTTTGGCCAAAAGGAAGAAGCGGAACTTGTTGACAAGCTCCGTAACCGAGATGTGATTACGCTTTCGCTCGTTGCTGTCCAGGCAGATCAAATTGTGGGGCATATCGTGTTCAGTCCGGTTACCGTGGAATCAGAATATTCGAGCTTCGAAGCAATAGCCCTTGCCCCGATGGCGGTTCTCCCGGCATACCAACGTAAAGGAATTGGCTCGCAACTAGTGCGAGTTGGTCTCGAAGAATGCCGCCGTCTTGGCCACGAAATAGTAGTGGTCCTGGGTCATCCGGATTACTACCCACGCTTCGGGTTCGCTCCGGGTAAGCCCGAGGGTATTGACTGTGAGTTTGAAGCTCCCGATGAAGCTTGGATGGTCTTAGAACTTCGGAAAGGCGCCCTGGCAGGAAGAAGCGGCACCGTGAGATTTCAGCCCGAGTTTCGGGAGGCCATGTGAAACGGCGACTTAATATATGAAAGTGGGCCGCAGGGGACTCGAACCCCCTCCTCAGTATACCAACGCAAACGTCGTCTCGAAAGCTACACAAGAAGATACTCCGCGGCCGATGTAGAGACGTAGGGGCAATTCATGAATTGCCCCTACGTGCTGCAGGTGCCACCCACAAGCTTGGGCTTGTGGGTGTATTGTCAGACGAGAAACGAGTCTCTATCGATGCTTATGGGGCGCCGAGCTTTCAGCAGAGGAGATTAAGAGGCTTCTTTAGGAGGCTGTCATGTTGAAATATACCGTTATCCTTGTCCCAGAAGAGGAGGGAGGCTATTCCGTGGAAGTACCTGCTCTTCCCGGATGCTACTCTCAAGGGGAGACCAGAGAAGAGGCCATAGCCATGGCTAAGGAGGCAATCGAGCTGTACTTGGAGTCCTGCAAAGCGCACAGTGAGCCTATACCCGAAGAATCAGGGATTGAATCTCTGGTTGTTGAAGTCAAGGAGCCGGTGGCATAAACATGCTGTTTCTAGGTTCTTGGGCACGCGTGGCTCCCATTTGGGTATGACGCCTCAATCGGTTGGGTTAGCCCTGAATTCAGCCACCACAGCCTCCCCCTCTATATGCCGGGAGCAATGACCCAGAGCCTGTACCAGCCCGCATTCCAGGCTAACCTCAGCCCCAGATCACCGTCACGCATCATCCAGTAGTCTATCCAGCTTGCAGCCGTGCCAACCCAGTCCTCACACCCGTATTCGACTGCCTTCGCCCAGTTTTCATCCCTCAGACCAGGTATAGAGCCAGGTTCAGTGGCGTAGACCCAGTAGCCCTCGTTGGGATACAGGGCGTCCGGGGTGTCGAGGGTATCATTTACTCGATGATAGCTCTGCAGGCACTCGTATTCTACAGCATCAAGATAGCCAGCAAGGTGCACTCCGCCGTACCACTCACCCTGCGGCAGCATAGGTAGAATGCCCCTGTATCCAATCAGGTTCCAGCCTTCCACCACGTCATACTGCGGTGGAGCATACGGGCCGGCCAGGGAGTTGCTCCCGATGGCGGTTAAGGTGGCATCCTCACTCATCTTGAACCAGTAGGCCTCACCGTCCCGCAGCATGGTCAGATCGCTTGCCTCGAGATCGGTTGGAGAGTAGGCATACCACTCGCCCGTGGCGGCATTATACTGCCAGACGACCTCTACTTTGTCAGTCACCCCGTTCACCAGTCCATGGTGTCCAGAAAGGATGGTCTCTATGTCGCTATCCAGCGGGATGACCGGCAGGGAGACGAGATTCCACCCCTGATACAGGTTCTGCGGATATTGAATGGGAGTCAGGTAGTAATCCTGGTTGGTGGCAATCATGGCCAGAGAGGTAGTCTGAGCACTGCTGACCGCGGGGAAGTCAGGCATCGACTCATAGATGTCAGGTGCCATGTTGCTCAGGTCGAGCCACGGGAAGGCTACCCCCGCTCCCACGTATTCTGGCAGTCCACCGCACCCGTCACCAACGGCCTCCCCCACTCCAGCCAGGCTGCCAAACGCTGCCATCAACTCCTCTGGTACCTCCTCGCCCAGGCCTCCATCAAGCATGCCACCCAGTCCGCCGAATATGCCAGCCAGATCGAACAACCACGATGGCAGGTCCATGGTCAGCTTCTCCAGCGTCCAGGCTTCGGCATCGTAATCATACCCCGCCATACCGATTAGCTGGGTCTTCAAAAGCTCAGCATCGTCCAGGTCTGCCTGCGTATAAGGCAGAGCCACCATTCCGATGTCGATGGCCGCCTCCGGCATGACGATGATGTCAACAGGTTTCGCCAGGGTGAAGTCAGCAACATCCAGCGACACAGCCGGCCACTCCAGCCTGATAATCGGGTCCTCACACACGTGAGCCAGGATAAGAACATCGGGGACATAAAGACCGATCATGCCTTTCTCCACCGCCCTGGGAGCCAGCTTTAGATACTCAGCCCACCGGGTAGCAGTAGAGAAGTCTACATCCACATCATAGGAAGAGTCGTAGACCATCACCTGAAGCGCCTCGCCGCCATCATCGGCTCCCATGGCCACAACATCGGGGTAGTAGATGGCAATCCCGTGGGCATTGGGATGCCCGGGACCGGCAGAGTTAGCCATAACGGCCTCCCCTACTGCTGCCATCACCGCTTGAGCCGTATCGCCCACATCGGTCTCAGCCAGGGCGGTGGCAACAAGCTCGGCAAAGTGATACAGGTCAATGCTACCGGTAAGGGGCCCGCCGAACGTCTCAGCCTCAGCACTGGCACCAGCCATCTCCTCTTCATAGTCGGGGATATTGTTGATTAGCTCAGCGGCAAATGCATCGACCGCGCCGGCCAGGTCGTCTATCCGGCTCAAGTCCCTGGCTGACATGGTACCCTCGGGGAAGGAACCAGCAGTGCCCATGCAGAGAGCTCCATACTCCTCGGTAATCAGGGTGGCCAAATCGGCCGCGGATATCTCTGCCGGGTTCAGGGCTAGCTCGGTGAGAATCTCGTCATAGGGCCAGCCTGTCTCCGGCTCCACTTCCTCTGAGCCCACCGCATACTCGGCATACTCCTTGATCTGGTAGTCCACCTCAAGCATCTGCATCAGGCCGGCATCGAAGCCAACGACCTGGAGCTTGTTGACTCCGTCATTGGTTATAGCTGCCAGCGCCGCTCCCAGCT
This sequence comes from Dehalococcoidales bacterium, assembly GCA_016783135.1. Lineage (GTDB taxonomy): Bacteria > Chloroflexota > Dehalococcoidia > Dehalococcoidales > Fen-1064 > DUES01. Next base: position 7,126 of record JADHXC010000071.1, read on the forward strand.
CCCTCACGGTGAGGTGGTCATTATCGGTCTGATCTTCACACAAACCGCCAGACGACCTCCAGCCATGGTTCCACAGGACAAGGGCATAGTTTGCGGCTGCATATTCAGCCTGTGCCCAGGTGACGAAGTCCACCAGGGTCTGCGGGGCTCCCATGTTGACCTCACCCATCTTCGGGCTGATCACCGCCTCTTCATCATCCACCGGCATTAAGCCTTCAGGGGTCTTGGCCAGGATTATGGAATCAAACAAATCATAACCGTCGACGAGCACCACCACCTGCACCTCGGGGACGTAGTGAGCCGCGGCCATCGCCTCCAGGTTAACCGCGGCTGCTTCCTCAAGATCGTTGTCCGCAGCCATATAGACTATAACCGTCCAATACGGCTGAAGGGGAGGTGGATGCACCCAAACAGTGCAGGTATCGGTTGCCGTCATGGCCGGCTTCTGATAGTTGGTCACCACGCCCCGGTTATCAGTCACCCGCAGGGTAACCGTATTGTTCCCATAAGCGGCGAAGGAATGTGAGGCTGTGACGCCCTCAGCATCGTAGACTCCATCGCTCTCCCAGTCCCACTCATAGAGGACGATCTCGTAGGTGCCGTTGGTGGACTGAGAGCCATCGAAATTCACATCCTGGCCTGCGTCAACCTCAATGGTATCAAAGCCGTTGGCCCTGGCTACCGCCGTTGGCGGCACATCGTAGCCAGCCCAGGTTAGTATGGTAACCATCCAGGCAGTGGTCAGCTCACTGGAATGCGAATTATACATAGTATTCCAATAACCACCAGCCTGCTGCCCCCATGCTCCTCCAGGAATCAGAGCATCGGCATATTCCTCCCACCAGTTATGGGCACCGGGGCCCGGGATCACCGCCATATTCAGGAACTCAACGCAGAAGGCTTTCACCACGGCATACATGGCATACCCAGAGCCGAAGTGCTCATCATCTGTATACCAACTCGTATCTATGAACTCGATAGCCCGCCGGATTCGGTCATCATCGGGACCGACGCCGCAG
>JADHXC010000072.1 GCA_016783135.1 Dehalococcoidales bacterium
AATACCGTTATGGACGATGGCAATCTCGTGTTTGCAGTCAAGGTGGGGGTGTGCGTTAGCTATGGTAACTGCGCCGTGAGTTGCCCAGCGGACATGCCCGATGCCCACTTTTCCGGGAAGCTGGAGCAGATGGTGCTTCTCGCTCACCTCAGACAGTTTCCCGGTGTCCTTCCTGACAGACAGACGGCCGTCGGCTAAAGTCGCCATACCTGCGGAGTCATAGCCGCGATATTCCAGTTTATGCAAGGCATTCAGCACAATTCCTGCGGCCTGCCTATTGCCGATGTAGCCAACTATACCGCACATGTCCACCTCTCAAGTATCCCGTACCCGTCTCTGCAGGCGTTCCTGCCTCTCCCACTCAAAGAATAATTCTATGCCAGGCATGTAATAAAGTCAATGATGACAGCGAGCTTGTTCCTGTAACTATCGCGGACCGGACAGCTCTCACAGGTTAAACTATGGCGCTGTAAACAGCCGGAGTCAGTCAGGTTGACGACAATGTTATCAGCTTCACTGCCACCTCCAATCGTGTGCGCACAGTATTCGTGAGAGTGGGGCACGTTCAAGAGCCGGGTGGCATTACTGTCCGGTAAACCATGGTGGGCGGCGTTCCAGAAACGAGTCCCGTGATTCCTGCAAGTCGTGCGGTGCTCTACGGGCGAAATTGAGTCCGAATGACTCATTCCGCAGTTGCTCTTCCAGAGTTGATTCCATACTCTGCTGGAGTACACGTCGTGTTGACTGCATAGCCACAGGCGGCCAGAACGCGATTTGATTGGCCAGTTCCAGTGCCTCATCCAGGAGCCGGTCGGCAGGTACCAGGCGGTCGAGTAGACCGATGCGGTAGGCTTCGTCGGCCTCCACGAAACGACTGCTATAGATAAGGTCACAGGCACGACTGTAGCCCACGATACGCGGCAGGAAGAATGACATACCGGTGTCAGGACTCAGGCTGCGTTCAATGAAAACCACCTTGAAGCGTGTCTTTTCCGTACCTATTCGTATATCACAGGCAAGCGCCACAGACATACCGGCACCTGCTGCCACGCCATTTACGGCGGCGATAATCGGCTTGTCCAGAGTGCGGTAGATTGCCATGGCCAGCCTTCCGACCCAGCCATACACATCCAGGCGTTCCTGCCGGCCGGGCTGCTCATCGCTACTGCCACTGCCACCGCGCATATCAGCCCCGGAGCAGAACCCCCGCCCGGCACCGGTGAGCACGGCTGCCCAGACATCGTCGTCATTACGCAACTCCTGACAGGTCTGCATGATACTGTCCTGGAGTTCACGGTTCAATGCATTCAAGCTTTCCGGCCTGTTCATGGTTAATATGGCTACCCGTTCCCGTCGTTCGATTGTCAAAACACTATCAGACACGCTTTACTCCTTGACTGTATTTTCCCCTGCTTCGCTCCTGGTGCAACTTCCGGAGTGGCTGGAGCGTTTCGCAGGTTGCTAACGGAAGGATGAATCGTACTCTCTGCAGGATAGCTAATTGTATCATACACCTGTCCGAGTGTTCGGAATCGATTTTCGGGGCACAATTCATGGAAAGGGGAAATCGTTCTTGCAACGGATGGTGCATCACAGCTACAATAGGCCATTACCTGCGAGATTGGCGAAAGGGAGATTAGAATAATGCGACGTTCCACTGTTATTGGTACCGGTTTCTACGTGCCGCCCGATATCTGGACAAATGAAGATATGGCCAAACTCATGGATACCTCGGATGAGTGGATTCAAGAACGCACCGGAATCAAGCAGCGCCACATCGCCGAAGAGGGCATCGGATGCGCAGACCTCGCCAAGGTAGCGGCCGAGCAGGCTATTGCCGACGCGGGTATGACCAACCAGGACATCGACATGATAATCTTTGCAACGCTTATTCCCGACGTCTTCTTCCCCGGCTCCGCTTGCGTTCTTCAGAGCAAGATGCCCTTCGGCACGATACCTGCCCTCGATATCCGCCAGCAATGTACCGGCTTCATCTATGCTATGGCCATTGCCGACCGTTTCATCCGCACCGGCTGGTGTGATAACATCCTGGTTGTCGGTTCCGAGGTCCATTCTGCCGGTCTCGACTTTACCACCCGCGGCCGCGATGTGGCTGTCCTCTTCGGCGATGGTGCCGGTGCAGTGGTGATGGTTTCAACCGAGAATGAGAACGAGGGCGTGCTCGACTTCACACTCCACGCTGAAGGAGAACACTACGACAAGCTCTTGATCCCGGCACCGTACGGCTATGTTCGCGGACGGATTACACATGAGATGATAGATAATGCCGAGCACTACCCCAAGATGGACGGGCGGGCAGTCTTCAGACACGCCGTCCCCCGCTTCTGCGAGTGCATCAGTGAGGTGCTTGAAAAGACCGGCTACAGCATCGAGGACGTGGACCTCTTTATTCCCCACCAGGCCAACGACCGCATTACCAATATGGTCGGCGAAAGGATGGGACTACCCGCTGAGAAGGTCGTTTCCAACATCGCCAGCTACGGCAACACCACCGCGGCTACTATTCCCATTTGCATTTGTGAAAGCCGCCAGGACGGCCGTCTGAAGAAGGACTCCCTGCTTCTGCTCGCTGCCTTTGGCTCCGGATTCACCTGGGCTTCCTTACTCATGCGCTGGAGCATCTGAGAGCAGGAAGCCGCATCCTCCGGTTCACAGTAAAAGTTACCGGGAATGGACCAACCCGTGTACATGATGTCTGGTCAGTGGCTTCTCAGCCTGCTTACTGCTGCCTCTATTCTCCGTAGCCCTTCTTCCAGGGTACTTCTCGGGCAGGCTATATTCATTCTCTCGAAGCCTTCTTCCCGGCACCCGAAAATGGTGCCCGGTTGCAGAGCTACCCTGGCGTCTTCGCGTACGAAACTGCCCAGTTTCTCCCGACTGATGCCGCAACCCCTGAAATCCAGCCAGGCCAGGTAGGTACCCTGAAGCGGAATTATTCTGAGTCCCGGTATCCTGGCCGAGGCGTATTGCCCCAGAAATGCCATGTTCCCCTGAAGATAGACGAGTAGCTGCTCAAGCCACGCTTCACCGTAGCGGTAGGCTGCCTCAGTAGCAGCGATACCAAACATGTTTGGCGAGCTAATCCCGCAACTCCTCAGCATGCTGCTGAAGGTCTCTCTGAGTCCGGGGTTTGAAATGATGATATTCGATGTTTTCAGTCCTGGCAGATTAAAGGTCTTGCTGGCGCTCGTGCAGGTAATCGACCTATCGGCGAATTCCTCGGAGATAGAAGCAAACGGCACATGTTTGAAACCGTCATAGACCAGGTCGCAATGAATATCATCCGATACAACGAGGATGTCATTCTCCAGGCAGAGTTGGCCAAGTCTGGTCAACTCCTGTTTCTGCCACACCCGCCCGACAGGGTTGTGCGGACTGCACAGGATAATCATTTTCGTGCGAGGGTTGATTTTTTCCTGTAAATCATCGAAGTCCATTACATACAGGCCATTCTCCAGGTGCATAGGGTTATCGAGTATCTCACGGTCATTATTGGTGATGGCGTTGAAGAAAGGGTAATATCCCGGGGTCTGGACAATTACCTGGCCGCCGGGAGATGTGAACGTCCTGACCAGCATATTTATTGCATTTATTACTCCGGGCGTGAAAACCAGCCAGTCCTTCTCGATTTTCCAGTTGTGACGCTTCCGTATCCAATCTGCTACTGCGTCATAGTACGACTGAGGCACGGTACTGTAGCCAAAGACTCCATACTCAGCTACACGCTTCAAAGCGTCGGTGACAGGTTGGGGCACCGTGAAATCCATGTCTGCCACCCACATCGGCAGGATGCCTTCAACATTGAAACGCTCATCGGCTAAGTCCCACTTAACCGAATTGGTGTTGCGGCGGTCTATAACGGAGTCGAAATCGTATTTCATAGCCCGGTACCTCAGCTACTGGTTATTACTGGTTGATGGTATTCTGCGACCACTCAAGAGTAGCACCGTGCGGAACGACCATCAAGTCCCGGACGGACAATTTTTAAGCTTGCTGCTGCCATGTTGTCTGCTTTGCGTCAGCGACGGCGGGTCTGCTCGGTTATATCCGGAGAGTCTTGCGAGAAGCGACCGGGGGTGATTATGGGGGGCGTAACTCAACAGTGTTGTAGTCGGGTCTACGGACGACCTAGCCCTTCAGCTCTTTCATTCGCCCTGCTGCCGAGTCGGCGCGCAGCTTAATCACGTTCCTGATAGTCTTGTAGCCGGAACTGAGAACGGCCATGCTGTCTGGTTCAAGGTCTCCGGTCAGACATACCTGGGCACCGATTATTGAATTGGGACCGACTCTGACTCCGGGCATGATACTGGAGTTGACTCCACTCCGACAGTTGTCGCCTACTATTGCTCCGAGTTTATCCAGACCGCTGTCCACACTGCCGTCGACCGTAACCGGGACGTTCTTCTCATCAAAACGCCAGTTGGCGAAGACGGTGTTGGCACCGAAAGAGCAGTTGTCACCGATAATGGCGTCACCAACATAGCACATATGAAACCAGCAACCATCACCGATGTAGGAGCCTTTAACCTCGGTAGCGAACCCGACCACGCAGTCGGACCCGATGTGACTGTAGCTACGGACCAGACTGCCATTGCCCACCACCGAATTCGCCCCGATGTAGACCGGCCCACGTATCACCGCGTTTTCTAAGACGCGGACGTTCTCATCGAGAACCACCTGGCCGTCAATCACCGCGCTCTCCGAGACCTGCGCTGATGGGGCAATGTGCCTCGGGCTGTTGTCCAGGAACTGCTTGACCACACTGAATATGTGCCAGGGGTACTTGATGGGAGTCCAGGAGCCGGTGTAGGGAACGACTTTCACGGTCTGACCTTCCTTGACTGTGCTGCCAATGGCACGCTCGTAGACGTCATCGCGGTCCGTCTCAACGTTGGCAATACAGGCCAGCAGCTTCTGCGGGTCAGTATGCAGGTGCAAGAGGACATTCACCAGGTTGGACGGCTCATTTCCCTTGCCAGGCTTCTCTATGATATGTGTCAACTCATTCGTTTCATTCACTACCAGGTAGCCACCGGGGAAATACTCGTTTACTTCGTAGCCTAGCAGGTAAGAGCCCGCCGAGCTGTCCTGATGGGCTGCAAGCAGTCCGGTATAGGCAGAACCGCCAAAGACATCATTGGGACTGGCGACAATTATCTCGTCGTTCAGGAGCCCGGCAGCACTCTCCAGGGCACCAGCTATCCCGGTAGGCTCTTTCTGGACGGCCAGTTCAACCTTGATACCTTCGATGCCGGTTACTATGTCCTCTATCCGGTGGATGCTCCGGTTACTGCCCACAATGATGAACTCGGTCAGACCCGCTTTCCGGGCTAGCTCAATCTGGTGTTCCAGAAGTGTTTTCCCGAGGAATTTCAGCAGGAACTTGTCCTCGGTGATAGGGAACATCCGTTTACCGATTCCGCCGCAAAGAAATACTACCTTCATGCCACCAACCTTGCTATCGTACTTCGCACTATTTCTATTCCGCTACTGAGGAGCACTTTCGTCTCCGCCTCGGAGCCTGATTCAGCATTCACCCGGATGAAGGGTTCCGTCCCGCTCGCCCTGATAAGCAACCAGGAATCATCGAATTCAAGTCGCAGTCCGTCCAGGGAGTTGAGGTGCCGTGGCCCCAGTCCGGCGGCACTTCCTTCTATTTCATTTATGACGGCTGTCTTGGCGATGTTGGGGCAGGAGACCTTATCCTGCAATGAGTAAAGCCGCGGGATTTGCCGGAGGTAACTCCGTATCTCCCCGGCGCTGTCTATTTTGCTGAGCAGGGTAAGCGCCGCGAACATGGAATCCGGGTACAGACCTATTTCCGGCATAATGTAGACGCCGACCGGCTCCACGCCGATGGCGGCATCAAGCTCGCGGACAAGATGAGCTACATATACATCACCGACCCTACCACGAACTACCTCTGCGCCCAGGTCGTTCAGGACGAGGTCAATCATTTTTCCCGTTTCAACGGTAGCCGCTACCTTCTTCTTGCCGCTCCTTACCACTGCCAGACGAGCGGCAAAGGCAATCACTTCGTTAAATCCCAGGAAACCTTTTTCGTCGAGAAAGACAACACGGTCGGCGTCGCCATCGAAGCATACTGCCAGGCCGGCATTATGCCGTCTCATGAACTCAAATGTGCCTTCAAGAGTATCTTCCTTTGGCTCAGGATTTCTCCCCGGGAAAAGTCCGTCAGGCTCATCATTAAGAGGTAGCACGTCCAGTCCAACGCGGGCAAACAAATCGCTGGCAAATCCGGCAGCGGCGCCATTGGCCGCGTCCACCACGATACTGAAACCCTGGCTGAAGCTTCCTTCCGGAAACCTGTTCGCTACGAAATGGAGGTAGTCTTCTCCAGCGTTAAGGTTCCTTTCGAGACTGCCGCGAGAGCTGTTCCTGAACTCACATTTGCCGTATATCCGTTCTATTTCCATTTCCTGCGCACGACTGTAGCCGATGCTGCCTGCATCGATGCAGGTGGTATTGAATAGCTTGATGCCATTGAACTGAGAGGGATTGTGGGAAGCGGTAATCATTACGCCGGTGTCGAAACCCATCCTGCCGGTTAGAAAGGCTAATGCCGGGGTAGGCAGTATTCCCAGGTGAGTGACGTCGATGCCGGTATTGCGGAGTCCGGTAGTGACAGCATCGTTAATGACCTCTCGACTCACTCTGGTATCGGTAGCAATACAGACTTTGGAGTGCAGTGGGAGTGTGCTGCCTATTGCCCTGGCGACATCCAGGCAAAGTTCCTCAGACAGGTCCTCCCCGACCACGCCCCTGATACCACTGCTGCCGAACAGGTGGGGGGCACTTTGTGCTGTCTGTCTTGCTCGGTCTGTCATCGGTTCAGTTCCGTGTACCACCGACTGCCGGGTGGTCTTATGTGAGCGCTTCGTGCCGGCGGGAATGCTGTGATAGTATCTCGTATTGTCGTCTCAGGTGATAGAAGGGCAGGGGTTATGCTCAGGGTAGACCCTTTCCGGACTCAATCCTGACTAAAGCACGATAGAGACCCACCTGAGAGTATATATTAAGCCAGCGGCAGGATAAAGTCAATGTCACGAATTATCTGAATCCAGGTTATCAGTCGGGAAACTGTGCTTACCTGTACCATGCCTATAAATGGCTTATTAGAGCAGAAAATGGGAGTTCTACCTACCGTACAGTATGGTGGGCGGTACTGGACTTGAACCAGTGACTTCTTGCGTGTGAATTATACGACACCTTTCACTTCGGCTTCAACCAGGCCACTTTAAGGCACAGTAGGACATACCATTTTGAGACTGGTTTTCTGGACGTGTGCAGAAAAGCGTTAGCAGGACGGTTAGCAGAAACAAGAGGCCCCGGCACGATGACGGGGCCTCCGTATCTCTTGGGACCATTCTCGGATTGCAAAAAATGGTTTATTGTGATTTATGCTAGCTTCAGGTATTATCATAACGTTCTCGGTTTTATGAGAGAAGTTATCATACTATCATACATATGACCAGGAGGAAGGTGTATGCCTAAATATGCTGTAGACTTCAGAAAAGCTTACGATAGAGGGGAAATATCCGGGATAGAAATGATTAAACGGGTGTATGACAAAGCTAAGGCAGAGAGTGAGAAGACCAAACAACATCAGCAATTAGCCATACGTGGAATAAGAGCACTATTTACACTCACTGAGAATGCATTTTCCGGGAAGCCATTTCCGTTTAGTGAGATCTATAACGAGGCAGTATTCGGCCCTATACCACAAACTCCTTCTTCTGGTCTTTGGGTATGGAATGACGATCACGGCTGCGAAATTGTAGGGAAAAATCGAGGAGAGAGACAATACTGGATTAAGGAATAATTTCTTAACCAGTTGAAGAAGGTTTTGGCAATGACTGATGATAAGTAGGGTCACAAAGTGACGTTTTGTGACGCCCGATCTGGAAACCGTCATACCCCGCGTCGCATTGGAAGCTGAAGCCATGATGGTCTCCTTCATGGAGTCGAAGGAAGGGGTGAGCAGGCCGGACATGCCGAGAATAGGGGCGACGATGTCCT
>JADHXC010000007.1 GCA_016783135.1 Dehalococcoidales bacterium
TTAGCGACGTAGTCTTCGATAAGATGGACAACGACCTCGGTGTCCGTTTCCGAAACAAACTTGTGACGGGAATAGAGACGGTGGGCAAGTTCGCGATGGTTCTCGATAATGCCGTTATGGACGATGGCAATCTCGTGTTTGCAGTCAAGGTGGGGGTGTGCGTTAGCTATGGTAACTGCGCCGTGAGTTGCCCAGCGGACATGCCCGATGCCCACTTTTCCGGGAAGCTGGAGCAGATGGAGCTTCTCGCTCACCTCAGACAGTTTCCCGGTGTCCTTCCTGACAGACAGGCGGCTGTCGTCTAAAGTCGCCATACCTGCGGAGTCATAGCCGCGATATTCCAGTTTATGCAGGGCATTCAGCATAATTCCAGCGGCCTGCCTATTGCCGATGTAGCCAACTATACTGCATATGTCTGCTCATCAAGCATCCAGTACCCGTCTCTGCAGGCGTTCCTGCCCCTCCCACTCAAAGAAAAATTCTATGCCAGGCATGTGTGAAAGTCAATGATGCGAATTGACTCATATAATTGAGCGTGCAATTGAGCCACTGCTTCGTCTTACCCAATTGCTTGCCGGTCACCAGGTATCGACGTTGGGGCGTTTTTTGCCGGTGCGCGGTGGGGGTGGGGGTACCGACTTCAACGCGCGAACGATTATATTCCGGGATTCGGCCGGGTCGATGACATCATCTATCTCGAAATGGCTTGCCATGTTGATAGCCTTGCCGTGCTCGTAAGCCCGGGCAACCATCCTGTCATATTCTGCCTTTCGTTCCACGGGGTCCTCGATGGCCATGAGCTCCTTGCGGTATCCAAGCTTCACCTGCCCCTCGAGCCCCATACCGCCGTATTCCCCGGTAGGCCAGGAGACGGTAAGAAGTGGGGCATGGGAGCTGCCCCCTTGCATGGCCTGGGCACCGAGTCCGTAGGATTTACGAATCACAATGGTGAAATACGGTACTGTCATATTGGCACCCACAACGAACATGCGGGTGGAGTGACGCACCAGGGCCGTTTTCTCAATCTCCGGCCCGACCATTATGCCCGGGCAATCACTGAGAAACAGTACGGGGATGTCGAAGGCATCGCACAATTGCATGAGCCTTGCCGCTTTGTCCGCCCCGGGGCTATCGATGGCACCGGAGAGATGAGCGGGGTTATTGGCAATGACACCCAGGGGGCGACCTTCGATTCTAATGAAGGAAGTAATCATGCCGAAGCCGTAGTACCGACGCAACTCAAGCACGGACCCTGTGTCCGCCATGGTCTCAATTACTGACCGCATGTCATACACCCGCAGCCGGTTCTCCGGAACGATCCCCCGCAACAGTCGCTGGTCGGCACACTCCCACTTGTGGATTCGTCCCTGAAAGTAGGACAGATACTGTTTGGCCGCGCGCACCGCTTCAGCCTCATCCTTTACCGGAATATCTACCACACCGTTGGGGACCTGTACACTCATGGGACCAACTTCTTCCGGTGTGAATACACCAAGGGAGCCGCCTTCTATCATCGCGGGGCCGCCTACGCCGATACTGGAGTTTTCTTTCGCAATGATGACATCACAACAGCCAAGCAGGATGGCGTTTCCCGCGAAGCACCTGCCGGCATTTACACCGACAAGGGGCACCAGTCCACTGAGCTTGGCAAACAGGTGAAATGCCATGACATCCTGACCGGCCACGCCGGTGGAGTCCGTATCTCCCGGACGCCCGCCGCCTCCCTCGGTGAAGAATACCAGGGGAAGACGCGATTTTGCGGCGACCTCAAATATACGGTCTTTCTTTCTGTGATTCTGGTGACCCTGGGTGCCGGCAAGGACCATGTAATCGTATGACACTATCGCACACCGGGACTTTTCATCGCCAAACAGCTCGCTATTCACATTGCCGATGCCCGCAATCATGCCGTCAGCGGGTGTGTTTTGAATCAGGTCCTCCATAGAGCGCCGCCTTCGTTGTGCCGCAAGAGCCAGGCCGCCATACTCCGTGAATGTTCCGGGGTCGCAGATGTCAGCGATATTCTCCCGGGCGGTCCGCTGCCCGATTTTACGTCGTTTGGCGATGGCATCCGGGCGCGCGGCATCGAGCAGTATCTCATGGCGATGGACTACTTCGGCAAGGTCGGGACGAATATAGTCCAGGTCAACCCTTTCCTGTACTTCTGTATCGGTTAAATCGGTCTCACCCGCCTTGATAAACGCCAGGGGATGTCCCTCATATATCGTTTCTCCTACGGTCACGACCAGCCTGCGTATGATGCCGTTGACAGGAGACCGGACCACATGCTCCATTTTCATGGCATTCATGACGAGGATTTCCTGGCCCTTTCTCACAGTATCACCATCGCTCACTGCGATGCTGACAATGGTACCCTGCATGGGTGCTTCCATGGTAACCGTGCCTTCCATTCCCGCCATGTCGTATGTCGGTGCTGGCGGTGTGGTATCGACCGTACCCTGCAGGAGCGAGGCTTCTCTGGCCTCCTGACCATAGTCCAGAACAGCCAGGGGGTCGATGCTGTCCACCGTTGCGCCAGCATTGGCAAAAGGTCGTGCCGATGGGGTGTCAAAAAAGAGACGCTGGTGTATCCTGCTACCGGTTTGGACCAACTCTTCGATGTGGTCGTCCACAAAACCGGTATAAATACGATTGGCGATGAAATCGGGATGCTGAAGCAGGCTCTGCAGAAATGGTATGTTGGTGGAAATCCCCTCAACCTTGAATTCGCAGAGGGCACGGTAGGTTCGAGTAACTGTATCGGCGAAATCGGTGGAATTGGAATGTCCGATACACTTTGCCAGGAGACTGTCATAATGGGGGCTGGTCTGATACCCCACATAACCGCAGGTGTCCACCCTGAGGCCACGGCCTGAAGGTACCTCGAATGCGGTCAGTTTTCCACCCGCCGGATAAGCAATGCCGTCTTGCCCCATGGTTTCCATATTGATTCGTGCCTGGATAGCATATCCTCGGGGCTCGGATATATTCTCCTGGTCAAGCCCGAGGTCCCCAAGGCTGCTTCCATCTGCGACCTGAAGCTGGGTCTTTACCAGGTCAATGTCCATCACTTCCTCTGTCACAGTGTGTTCGACCTGGAGTCTGGCGTTGACCTCTATAAACGCATAAGCGGCGTCATCTCCGGTCGCATCGGTGTTCACCATAAATTCGAAAGTGCCGGCATTCCGGTAGTTGGCCGCCTTTGCCAGCGCAACCGCATCCCTGGTAAGCCGTTGGCGCAAGTCCGGAGACACACCCGGGCTGGGTGCGAACTCCATCACTTTCTGGTGCTGCCTTTGGATGCTGCACTCCCGTTCTCCAAGGTGGCTTACCCCACCGTACCCGTCACACATAATCTGCACTTCGATATGCCTGGCTCGCTGCATCAGCTCTTCTATGTACAGTTCACCATTGCCGAAGGCCTGCAATGCTTCCGACTGGCAGCGAGTGTAAGCCTCCTCGAGTTCATCAAGACCGAACACTTGCCGCATGCCACGGCCACCACCGCCGTAGACGGCCTTAATCATCAGGGCGCCGTTATTCCCCAGTGAATCGAGGAATTCTCTGGCCTGGTCCATGGTCACCGGTCCGGATGAGCCTTTCAATACTGGCACACCGCAACCCTCAGCCAGTTTTCGGGCCTGGACTTTATCACCGAATGCCTCGAGGTTTTCCACACGGGGGCCTACAAATATCAGGCCTTCCTCCTCACATCTCCGGGCAAATCCTGCGTTCTCACTCAAGAAGCCGTAGCCCGGATGGATGGCATCGCATTTAGATTCCTTTGCAACCGTAATAATCTGCTCGATGTCCAGGTAGGCTGCAGCGCCTACACCTTTGAGGACGACAGACTTATCGGCTCTTTTTGTGTGGAGGGAGTTTACGTCATCTGCAGGGAACACCGCCACCGTAGGCATGTCCAGCTCAGCAGCCGCTCGCATGATACGGATGGCGATTTCTCCTCGATTAGCAATAAGTAATTTCATGGAAAATCCTGCTCTCCTTGTCTATCTGTGGTACATTAACGATGTATTCCACGTTTATTTTGATAGAAATTCTACTCACTCCATATAAAGTCGCTAAGCTCGCCAAGGCTTAAGGTGGACCCCATCCTCAGGACAGGGCCTATCCTGGGGATAGGGCAGGGGCTATATTAAGAGTGGGTACCGCTATCCTCAAGGGGGTCTGGTGTTAGTAATTCTACCATACCCGTACTGGTGGCTTCTACCGGGGTTGAGGCGAATACCCCGGCCGGTCCGGCTGTTGTTTCTTTGCCTTTTATGTATCGCTATTGCCCCAATTTGGTGATATTGTTCTGACATCGAACAGGTCTCCGTTGACAGCCTTCAGGCCAGACGGATAGAATTGATACTAGTTTGCCTCGAAAAGAAGGGAGTATTAACAGACTATGACTTGGAACCCGGAGATGGAAGTAGTATTTCACCCCAGGGTAGTGGCGATGGTGGGGGTCTCAGCACAGGCTACACGTAACAGCGGACGTGGTTTTGGAGGTGGGAATTTCATTAACAGCTTTGAGCAACTGAACTTCACCGGTCGTATTCACCCGGTCAACCCCAAGGCCACTGAAATAATGGGACGTAAAGCCTATCCCAGGGTATCCGACATTCCCGAACCGGTGGACCTGGTGGTTGTCTCGGTACCGGCTCAAGCTCTACCGGATGTGCTGGAGGACTGCATTATAGCGAACGCCAGGAACATCCACGTCTTTACGGCCGGTTTTGAGGAGACGGGTCTGCCGGAGAGAATAGAGCTGGGACACCGGGTGCGTGAGATTGCCGTACGCGGTGACCTGCGCATCATCGGTCCTAACTGTATGGGGCTGTATGTACCTGCATCCGGTGTCGGGACGTTTGATGGTTTGCCAAAGGAGAGCGGGCCGGTAGCCTTTGTCACCCAGAGCGGCGGGCACAGCAACTGGTTCACTCACAACGGCCCCAATTACGGGGTCTACTTCAGCAAGTCGATAAGCTTTGGAAATGCGTATGTTCTGGACAGCACGGACTACTTGGAGTACCTGGCGGATGACCCGGAGACCCGCATTATCTGTATGTACCTGGAAGGGGTCAAGGACGGCCGGAAGCTGCTCAGACAGGTGAAAGAGATTAACAGGACGAAGCCGGTTATCCTGTGGAAGGCGGGCCTGACCCAGGCGGGGTCGAGGGCTGTTGCCTCGCATACCGCTTCCCTGGCTGGCGAAGAGGCTATCTGGCGTGGCTTCTTTGCCCAGACCGGTGCCGTGGCGGTATCTTCACTGGAAGAGATGGCGGAAGCGGCGATGACGTTCCAGTGTGTAAAGCCACCGGAGGGAAACCGGGTAGCCGTGATGGTCCTTGGTGGAGGCACCAGTGTGGCGGCCGCCGATATCTGTAGCAGGGAGGGGCTGGAAGTGCCCCATTTGACTGATGAGACCCAGGCCGAACTCAGAAAGTTCATTCCGCCTGCCGGGTCCAGTATACGGAACCCCCTCGATACCGGCCTGGTGTTTCGTGATATTGAGTTGCTGCAACGGGAAGTGAGTCTTGTCGCTGCCGACCCCAATATAGATATGCTGATTCTCCGACCGCACATGGATATGATAAACTCGGCAGGGTCGGAGCAGGTGGACAAAGTAGTCGACTACCTGTCCGACTTCTGCAAGGGCAACGAGTACGGGAAGACGGCGGTGCTGGTCTTTCACTCCTTTGCCAATGAGTCCTGGGAGAGAGAGCTTCGCGCTAAGCTGGAGAGGGAGCTTCCCAAGAAAGGTGTACCCGTCTACACCTCGCTGGCAGCAGCCAGTCGTACCCTGGCCAGGTTGTACCGGTACCACCGGGTGCAGCGGGAGCTTTCCGCAGCGACATCCTGAGCACCATGTTTCTGAGTGACGGGTCGGGAAAGAAGGAGGCGCGTGGCTTATGACAAAGGTTATCGACCTGGAACTGAATCTACCCCCTACGGTGGAGCAGACGGTAGACAGACTGATGGAATATGTGCTCCATCGGGATGAGAAGGGCCTGGCCAACTACGGCAATATCTTCGGAGCAGCCCGCGCCCGTGCCCTGGAGTTTACTCCGGAAGAACTGGAACTTATGCGGCGTGAGCTTTCATCGCAGGAGCTGGAAAGCAGGCTGCGGGAAAGGGCAGAGAAGGCGGTGGTACCCCTGCCGCAGTTTATCGGGCAGCTCGACGAGGCCGGGATTGAGTGGGGCGTAATCGACACCGACAGTCACGAAAAGACCGCCGAGATTGTATCGCAGTATCCGGACAGGTTTATCGGTGTGGCCGTTGTCGACCCTCGCGAGGGCATGAAGGCCGTCCGGGAGCTGGAGAGAGCGGTGAAAGAGCTTTACCTGAAGTGCTTCTACGCCACCCCTTTCCGGTTCGGCATCCGGGCCAACGACAAGAAGTTCTACCCGCTGTATGCCAAGGCCGTGGAGCTGGATATCCCCGTTTTCGTATACACCACGATGACCTACCGTACCGACTTTCCCATGGACATCGGCCATCCCGTATACCTTGACGAAGTGGCCATGGACTTCCCCGAGTTGAGGATTATTGCCGGACTGGGCGGCTGGCCCTGGGTGCCGGAAATGGTTGGGGTGGCGCGACGCCACCGGAACGTCTACATCAGCACCGCCGGTCACCGGCCGAAGTACTTCGCCACCCCCGGCTCGGGGTGGGAGATGCTGATGCAGTTCGGCAATACGCTGCTGCAGGACCAGGTGGTCTTTGCCTCAAGCTGGTGGACCTATGACATGCCGATAGGGCAGGTCGTGGACGAGATGAAGGCCCTTCCCCTGAAAGACAGTGTAAAGGACAAGTGGCTCTACGAAAACGCACGTCGGCTATTTCGGGTGGAGTAGATGCGGTAGCGGTACACGAGGTCGGTTAGCTTTCAGGACAGCTTGGGGTTCTACAGGGCACCGTTGTCTTGAGTGTGCTAGAATACAATCCTCTAGGTGGATTCCTTGCGTGCAAAGTGGAGAGAAGACCAATGACAGTGCATTGCAGGCTTGCGGTGCGGTTGATTCTAGTGCTATGGGTACTCTTGTGCGTACCTGTGGCTTGCAGGCCTGACAACGAGAAACCCATTGATGAGCCAGACGTGTACGTTCCAACTGGCCCGGTTGAGCTCACTGACAACGATTGGGCACGCAACCATCCTTGGAGCGAGGTATTGGCATTCCTAGAGAGAGACACCATTGACGAGGATAGGTACGACCCTGAGCGAGGAACAGCCTACTTTGCTGAGAAGCTCCACAATAGGGCGGAGTACTATAGGATCAAGGCTGCCATCGTTGTCGTTCAATTCGAGAATGGGGAGCAGAGCGTGTTCAACGCGTTTGAGACGCTTGACTACGGATTGGTCTACGTGGATTGCACTGGAGACGGTTGCTTCGAGCGGGCGACTCCTGAGGACATAGAGTTTGTTGACTACCACAGGGTTCTGGACACGGCATACTTGGAAAGCGTAACGGCTATCGCCACATGGTACCAGTTGGACGATTACGATTACACTGCAGAGTTCCCGTCGCGGCGTCAAAGCTGGGACAAGGTCGTCTACCTAAGGGAAGGAAGGAAGATGATCCTGGTTGGCGCAGGGCACGCGAAACTAGACTCTGCCGACATGTGGGCGGTGCAATCGGAGATGATCCAGTCGACTGAAGATTTGTGGGAGGAGCTTCGCGTAGTTATCCGTACTCACTACAGACGATTTAGCGAGTGGCTTGAGCATAACGGAGGTAAGAGCACTTCGCCTCAAGATTGGCCATTTGTGCTTGCGGAAGGATGGGTAGATGTGGAAGAGTTGCATAGAATATTGGCGGAACGCGCGGCTATCAGAGTTCTCATGGAGAACCTCGTGTCAGCAATTGAGGAGTCCGAGGTGGTGCTGCTGTACTGGTGGGAGGAATCCGATTCCCTTGTGAAGTCCATAGAGACGTATTGGGAGTAGGCCTGCTTGCCCTGAGCGCCTAGGTTGGGCAGTGCGCTAGAGGGAGTGACCGTCAAGTATCCCCATGGACCCCATGACAGTAGCCACCAGAGTACAGATACCTGTCTAAGGATGGAATTGACTAGGATAGAGATAATGCTATGTGGTGTGCAGGACGACCTACGGGTACGCTGGGAGTGTACTGTTTCGGGACACCCTTCTGAAACTCATTCGCTCTAAGAACCTTCCGTATCAGGAGTTAACTGGCTGGCAAATCGTGAGCGAGGGAATTCCTTGCGATGGGGAGCACCCAAGGTATCCACTACAACGAGTGTCGGTCGTCTTTGGATGCTCTTTGGTTTCCAAAACATATCGTCATCTAGGAACTCATAATAGCCTGTCACCGATTGGCGGGGACGTAAGTATTCATTCACCGTAAGCGGTCTACCAATGGCATTTGATGGGAACGCTCGTCCATTTCTATCTGTGTCTGGCATTAGAGACAGGGCATATCTTCTAGTCTTCCCATCTCCCACAGGCCCGTCGATTATCAGTGACACGGTCTTCGTGCCTATATTCTGTGTGTCGGATTGGTTTGTCAGGATGACATTGAGGAGCCACTTGTATTGCTTGTGGCCAAACGGTGTATCGCCCCACAAGACACTCTCAAAACCAGAGCACTCCATACCCAGCGGCGTTTGAGATAACTTCTCCAGAGCATCCCGAGCCTCATTGCGTTGTCGATAAGGTGCTCTTTTCATGTTCCAGAGAAAGATAAGGAGGAAGACTAGAGCTAACCCTCCCAGGACACCAACCACACCACCAACGAGTGGGAAGATGAACGTAGTCTCTGGGAGCGCATCCTGTGGTGTCAGACGATAGCCAACCCATGCGCCAACTGCACCTAACACGACAGCCCCCACGCTCTCCCACCCGTAGAAGAAGCATCCTGAGTGACGTGCCTCTCGGGTGTCGTGCCACGCTCTCCGCCACGCTGATTCACTAAGAGGGCGTTCCATGCCCCTATTCTACCACTTCTATAGCGCTTGACAACTCTCCATCATACGACCCTGAAGAAACTATCCACGTCAACCGAACAGCACCTGGACTTGACAATGTGTAACAATATATGATAACATCGTATATCCTATTATATTATACAACAATCGATAACAAGGCTATGAAGTGCCGTTCATAACAATCAAGCAGGCGGCAGAGATGCTGCGAGTGCATCCGAACACAATACGCAACTGGATAAGAGCCGGCATCCTTCGACACTATCAAGTCGGCCGGGGCTACAAGGTCCTGTTGAAGACCGAGGATATAGAACGGGTTTTCAGGGAGACAGAGACAATGGAGCACACGGACAGGGCAGGTTAGGTCCTCGCTGATTTCGACAGCGGTGCCATAAGGAGGTGCACTGATGTACAGTACATACTTAAGACTGAAGGCTTGTCCCAAGTGCGGGGGAGACATACTGGTTGACAGAGTCGTTGAAGGTGATGATGTATGTATACAGTGTGGCTTTCGGGGATTCGCAAGAGTCGCAGACGATGAAGGTCCCGAGGGCCAACTGGAGAAGGCGGCCCCCCGCGCAAGAAGACAGACCAGCAGCAGGGCTACCAGCAAAGTATGACGCGACGGTTACAACAGGCGGCTGATACTGCCGCATGACGACGGGTGTCTGCTATCAAAGGCTTGCGCAGGTAAGCAGGGCGTATGAGGGGATAGTGTGAGTCTGGTTCTACTCTGCGATAACCTTCCGGGACACCTCCTGGGTACGCTTCGCAAGGTCGGAAATAGTGCACTCGGCGTAGCCGCGTACTGCGCTGAAGAGGCGGTCATTCAGGACGCCCACCCACTTCTGCGGCAGCGCATCGGCACCGAGCATCAGCCCGCAGATTGAACCGGCGGTAGCCCCGTTGCAGTCGGTATCCCATCCGCCACGCACGGCAGCAACAATGGTGGCCTCGTAGTACAGATTGCCCGTCATCAGCGCCATCACGACCAGCGCGGCGTTGTTGATGGTATGCACCGTGTGGTAATGCCCGTACTTCTCGTTGATTCTTACCCAGACCTTTTCCCATTCGGCCAGTTCCTTGCTCCATGCCACCGTGTCCCTGGTAGCTTCGGCAAGACGGCACTGCTCCGGAATCTCGGAAAGGCCGATACGTATTACCTCCTCGACATCATCGGTGACAAAGGCCGCGGCCAGCATTGCGGCAACGAACATCTCCCCGTATATGCCGTTCTTGACGTGGGAGACAACAGCATCGCGGTAGGCGAACTCGGCGGCCTTCTCCGGCCAGCCGGGGCAGACATAGCCCAGGATATCGGCCCGAATCTGCGCACCTATCCACTCGCGGTAGGGATTGCGGTACGTGGCGGACTCCGGCGGCCAGACTTGGTTGACCAGGTTGCGGTAGGCCGCCCTTTCTGCGGTGTAGACAATGTAGTACGGCATCCGGCTGAGCCAGGTATTGGCTACGTTTCGTGATGTGAAATCCGGCCCGTGACTTTCCAGTATGTGAAGGCCCAGCACCGGGTAGTCCATGTCGTCGTCCCGGGCCATGTACTGGATTCTGCCCCGGGTGCAGTCCGCCATCCGGAGTTCGAGCCCGTCCGGATGATTGTCGACCAGGGGGAAGTAGTCATTGAGCGGCAGGGCATCGGCGAATTGCAGGTAGCTGTCAATCTGTTCCTTGTTCCAGCCCTCGACAGGCTTTCCCAGGATGCAGCCTGCCGCCCGGCCCAGCCAGGCCCCGTGAATGCGGTCGAACACCTGTTCATCGGTGAGGTCGCACTCCATGCGTCGCGGACCGTCCGGGCGTTGTGCCCGGATATCTTCCAGTGTGCACGGTTCTGTGTAGGGAAACGACTCCTCCGGTTGCAGGCCCTCGAGGCCGTGCAGGATGGCATAGAGTTCCACTCCCTTCAGACCGTCGTTCCTCTGTAATGCCTTCTCCACCTGCTCCTCGATAGTTTCGATATCACAGCCTTCCTGCCGGCGCTGCACAATCTCATTGCGGATAAGGTCTGCCAGTTCCTCAAACGTTGCCATTACATCTGTCCTCCATTGAGTAGCCATACCGTGATTACACACTGTCCGGATTTGAGAGAAACCTGTCCACCTCGGCGGCGGTGGGCATCGAGGTCTGTGCTCCTCTGACACCGGCTGATAACGCCGCTGCCGCAGATGCCCTTCGTAATGCCTCTTTCACCGGTATGCCGAAGGACAGGCTACAGGCGAAGACCCCGCAGAAGCAGTCGCCCGTCCCGACGGTGTCGACGACGCTGACGGGAAAGGCTTCCTGGTGGTACGTCTCATGGTTGGTGACGAGTAGTGCCCCCTTTTTGCCAAGGGTTACCAGGACGTTGGCAACCCCCCATTGCAGCAGCTCGTTGGCCAGTGCTTCGTTCTCACCGTCACCGACAATGGCCCTCAACTCAGGCTGATTGCAGATAAGATATTCCACAGCCCGAAGTGTTTCTCCGGCCGGTCTTTCCTGGCAGGCCGGGGCCATATTCCACAGTACCGTCATCCTGCGCTTCTTACATTCGCGGATAATGGCTTCGGTGCTTGCCTGCGGTACTTCGTTCTGAAAGAGGGATACCACCTTTTCGTCCGGGGAATGCTCCGGAAAGGTAACGTCGTCAGGGCCGAAGAGGAAGTTCGCTCCGGGAGTCACGGCAATCAGGTTTTCCCCATGCCTGTCCACGATTATCTGGGCGATGCCGGAATGGATACCCTTCTTCACGGTGACATTCCGCGCGGAGACACCCGCTTCTTCCAGGCTGGTCAGTCTATCGCGGCCGGGAGCATCATCACCCACGCAACCGTACATCTCGACGGCTGCTCCTGCCCGTGCTGCGGCCACTGCCTGGTTGGCACCCTTGCCACCGGGGAAGGTCTCAAAGCGGCCACCGGTCATCGTCTCTCCCGGCACAGGCAGGGTTTCGACATAGGTAACAAGGTCAGTATTGATGCTGCCGAAGACCAGTACTCGTCCCACTGCCGTATATCTCCGCTGTACCTGCTGACTACTTAAACACGGAGAAGTAGTGCTCGAAGAACCGCGCGCTGTCCACCTGCAGGGCTACATTATGCTTTCCGGTGTCGTCCGGTGTCCAGAGCGTCATTCCCGCCAGTTCCGGACTGGCAAGCTCTACCTCTATGGTTCCTCTCTCAAATCCACAGATACGGTCGTCAAAGATAGTCGTAGCTGCCAGAGGGTCATGAAAGGTGACGATTTCTCTTCCCTGGAACCATACCTCCGCAAAGTCCAGTACGGGCCGGTGCAGGTCAGAGGTCAGTCTCTCCCGGAACTGCTGCACAGGCATGGTTACCTGGCGGGTTACATCAAGACCGATAGAGCGGTGTATGTCGGGAGTAGCTCGATACACTATCGCCAGCGCGTGGGGGTCGCAGAGAGCATTCCACTCTCTCCGCGGGATACCAGCCTGTAGATTACTGAACGACCCACACATCATCACCAGGCCTCTGAGGAGAGAGGGAATACCAGGGTCTATCTTGAAGAGGAGGCCGATATTGGTTAGTGGGCCGACAGCGAGTAGAGTAACCTCCCCGGGGTGTTCGCGGATTGTCCGCCGCAGGAACTCTACGGCCTGTCCCCGGGGGAACTCGCTGACATACTCCCATTTCTGGAGGGCGGCGGCCTGTGGTGACTGTTTCTGTTTCTGTGGAATGAGCAGGGGTTCCTCACAGCCGGGGTAGATGGGGACTTCCTTCCCGGCGACTTTGCAGAGGACGCTTGCCAGCATAGCCCGTCGGTCAGCTTCACCGGTAACCGTGGTTATGCCCAGGAGTTCGCATTCCGGCTGGGCAAGAAGATATGCCAGGCAGACGGCATCATCAATATCGGAGCCGATATCCGTATCAAAGAGGACCTTTACTGTCACTGCATTGCCCCCTGTCCCTCCCGACTACGTGTGGCGTGCCCATCATTGATTACGAGGATGACCTGCGGGTGAACCGGGTCTGTGGCGTCCCTGGCAGGATTCGAACCTGCGACCCGCTGCTTAGAAGGCAGCCGCTCTATCCAGCTGAGCTACAGGGACAGGCTCATTGGTCAGTCTTAATGTACCATCGAGACGAAGTGCAGTCAAGGAACTGGCTGTTATCCTGTGTCCCTCAACAGTATGTTACCGTTTCATTCTAACCTTGCCACATGCCATATAACGTAAGCCCGGACAGGGACAGGCAGGTGACAATCGCCCCGGCAATCAATACGCCGATGAAGATAGACAGCATGGCATGTCTGAATCGCAGCCCGAAGAGAACGGCTGCCAGCGAACCGGTCCAGGCTCCGGTCACCGGCAGGGGAATGGCGACGAAAAGTACCAGGCCGATTCTTTTGTACTTTTCGATGATTCTTCCCCGTCGGCGCGTCCGTTCGAAGAGCCAGGTCAGGATACGGTCGAAGAAGGGCACTCTGCTGAGGTACCGGGTGGCTGAATTGAGGAAGAGCAGGATGAAGGGTATCGGCAGGAGATTGCCGATGACGGCCAGTAGCAGGGCGTAATACCATGGGAAGTCAAACAGGCCTATTGCCACCGGGATACCACCGCGGAGTTCGAGGATTGGCAGGGCTGAAGTGACGAGGACTACCAGTTCTTTGGCGAAACCCAGGTTGAGAAGTTCTTCCGGGGACACGTTTCTCCTTGGCGTTTCTGAAAGATAATTTCGCTATGTCGTCGGGCTATGGTCTTGGTGGAGTCTAACAAATGGAGTTTGGGTAGTCAAGTTGGTGGACTCGTCCGGTATACCAGTACTCAGTTGCAGAAATACAACGTAGTATGTTCCGCAGGATGAGACCCTTCGGCTTCGGCCTAAGCTCAGGGTGACACATCATTGACATGTCATTGTAAGCCTCCTTACTTTGTCGTGTTACCCTTCTATCTGAACAAGAGCAGTCGGTTGGAGGAACGTATCTTGACATCAAAACATGACGTTGCTAGTATGGAGTCAGGTTTAGACATGAGCAAGTATCTGGACCGCATCAATAGCCCGGCGGACCTGAAGAAGCTGGCCGAACCCGAACTCAAGGAGTTAGCTTCCGAGATTCGCCAGAAGCTGGTATCGGTTGTCCTCGACAATGGAGGCCACCTGGCTTCCAATCTGGGCGTGGTCGAACTGACCATCGCACTGCACCGTGTATACAATAGCCCACGAGACAAGATTGTCTGGGACGTTGGGCATCAGGCTTATCCCCACAAGCTGCTCACCGGCAGGAAGGATAGTTTTGCCACCCTGCGGCAGTTCGGTGGCTTGTCTGGTTTCACCTGTCGTGCTGAAAGCGAGCATGACCCGTTTGGTGCCGGTCACGCCAGTACCTCGATTTCGGCGGCTCTCGGAATGGCGGTTGCTCGCGACCTCTCCGGCGCCGATTACGATGTAGTCGCCGTTATTGGTGATGGCGCTGTGACCGGGGGGATGGCACTTGAGGGTCTGAATCAGGTGGGGCACCTGGCCTCACGGCTGGTCGTCATCCTTAATGATAACGGTATGTCGATATCACCCACCGTCGGTGCCCTAGCCAAGCTGCTTAGCCGGGTTCGATTTGACGACCGTTATACCCGGGCAAAGGAGAGGAGTAAGCGGCTTTTGGACCGTTTGCCCTGGGGCCAGAAGGTCTGGTGGGCAGGGAGACGGGTTGAGCACGGCATGAAGGGGCTGATGTTGCCAACGGTCCTCTGGGAGGAGCTTGGTTTCACTTATATGGGGCCGGCGGATGGCCACAACATTCACGAGTTGGAGTCTGTGCTGGCTCAGGCAAGGGACTACCGCCGCAGGCCAATCTTGGTACATGTTGTTACTACCAAGGGGAAAGGACACCTTCCCGCTGAAGGTAATGCCGTTTACTTCCACGGCGTGTCGGCTAATAACACCACCGCTCACTCGACACCGACATACAGCGAGGTATTTGCTCAGACCACGCTCCGATTGGCTCGGGAAGAGCCCCGGCTGGTGGCGATTACTCCGGCGATGCCGGAGGGGAACCACCTGAGTATTGTTGCCGCTGAGTTCCCGGACCGGGTGTTTGATGTTGGCATCTGCGAGCAGCATGCCGTCACCTTTGCTGCCGGACTGGCCACTCAGGGCTACATCCCCGTGGTCGCCATATACTCCACTTTCCTGCAACGCTCCTTTGACCAGATAATCCATGATGTCTGCCTTCAGGACCTGCCGGTGGTGTTTGCCATCGACCGTGGTGGCATTGTTGGCGATGATGGCAAAACGCACCAGGGTACCTTTGATATCTCCTACCTGACAATGATACCGAATCTCATTGTTGCCGCTCCCAAGGATGAGAACGAGCTTCAGCACCTGCTCTATACGGCAACCAGGTCAGCGCACCCGATGGCAGTCCGGTACCCTCGAAGTACCGGGCTGGGAGTAGAAATGGACCAGGAGTTGCATATTATCCCCATCGGCAAGGGTGAGGTACTGAAAGACGGAGATGATATCGCCATCGTGGCTATCGGGTCGATGGTAGCCCCGGCCATGAAAGCGGCTGAAAAACTGGCAGCCAGCGGCATTGAGGCTGCCGTAATCAATGCCCGCTTTGCCAAACCCCTGGACTCCAAGCTTCTGATTGATGTCGCCGGTCGGGTCAAGCGGGTTATCACTGTTGAAGAGAATGTTCTCAGCAGCGGCTTCGGCAGCAGCGTGGCCGACCTCTTTCAGAAGACAGGTATGGACGATGTCCAGGTCAGATGCATCGGGCTTCCTGACGAGTTTATTGAGCACGGCCCTCAGGCGGTGCTTCGCTCACGGTATGGGCTGGATGCCGAAGGGATAGGCCGGCAGGTGCTGGCCCTGTTCCCAGTGCTTCAGCAGAAGGCAGCATCAACACGGAGTATTGAGGCTATCCATTAATCACGAATATCGGACCAACTTAACCACAGTTCGCATAATAACAACCATCGGGAATCTTGCTGGCAAGGGTGAGAGATGAACAAACTGACGGTCAGGGATATTGAAGTCAGGGACAAGCGGGTACTGGTTCGGGTGGACTTCAACGTGCCTCTGGATGAGAAGACCGGGGCGATTACTGACGACAGCCGTATCCGGGCAACACTTCCCACCATTCAGTACCTTATTGACCAGGGGGCCAGGGTTATTCTGGCCACTCACCTGGGACGACCCGAGGGAAGGGTAGACAGTAAACTGCGGGTTACCGTGGTTGCCCAGCGGCTGTCACAGCTCCTAGGCAAGCAGGTAGGAGTAACCAATAACTGCATCGGTGCGGAAACGGAGAAATCGATAGAGACTCTCAGGAGCGGAGATGTCATCCTTCTGGAGAACCTGCGTTTCCATTCCTCCGAGGAGAGAGACAGCCCGGTCTTCGCCCGTGCTCTGGCAAGGTTTGCCGATCTGTATGTCAATGATGCCTTCGGCACATCGCACCGCAGCCATACCTCGATAGTGCGTATCAGCGAGCATCTGCCTGCGGTTGCCGGTCTGCTTCTGGAGAAGGAGCTGAACACCCTCGGCGGTCTACTGGAGAACCCTGCACATCCCTTCGCCGCTCTTCTTGGTGGTGCCAAGGTTAGCGACAAGGTTGGTATGGTGGAGAACATACTGACCAAAGTAGACTGCCTTCTCATTGGCGGTGGCATGGCAGCTACCTTCCTGAAGGCCAGAGGGTATGAAGTAGGCAAGTCCCTCATCGAGGAAGACCGGCTTGAGACTGCAGCCAACCTGATGCAAAAGGCGTCCGATGGTGGAGTGCATCTCCTGTTGCCGGTCGATGTGGTTGTCGCCGATGACATTGATGCTGAGGCTGGTGTAGTGACAGTACAGGTTGAGAACATCGGTAAGACACAGCGGATTGCTGATATCGGTCCGCAGACAACGAAGGCCTTCTACGAGGAGCTACGCAGGTGCCGTACCATTTTCTGGAACGGGCCTATGGGTGTTTATGAGATACCACGGTTCGCTGAGGGTACGCGCGCCATGGCCAAGCTCCTTGCCGGTAGCCAGGCGGCGACTATCCTCGGCGGAGGCTCCACTGCCGAAATAGCGACAAACATGGGTCTGGCTGACCAGATGACCTTTATTTCCACTGGTGGTGGGGCTTCACTGAGATTCCTTGGAGGCGAGTCCTTGCCGGGAGTAGAGGCACTGCATGACAGGGAGGAAACCTGAGCATAAACGGGGTATCTGCGTATTAAGGAGGGGGTAAGGGGGTGAGGTGGGCACCAGAGTTGATAGTCTGGAGTTGATGAAACAGCTTTCCAGGTCTTCGCCCAGCAAGATAGTGCTGCTGGTTGTGGACGGTATCGGCGGGTTGCCCCGACCGGAGACCGGCAGGACAGAACTGGAGACAGCGCGGACACCGAATCTTGATGCACTGGCGAGCAGAGGGGTGTCTGGTCTAGCTGACCCGGTTGGCCCCGGAATTACGCCGGGCAGTGCCCCGGGCCATACGGCTTTGTTCGGCTATGACCCGCTTACTGCCGACATTGGTCGTGGGATCCTTGAGGCGGTGGGGATAGATTTTGACCTGCAACCACAAGATGTGGCCGCCCGTGGGAACTTCTGCACCGTGGACAGTTCCGGGCTGGTTACGGACCGACGTGCCGGCCGCATATCCACCGAGGAGTGTACTGAGTTGTGCCAACAACTGGATGGCCTGACAGTCGATGGTGTGACTGTAATTGTGCGTCCGGTAAGGGAACACCGCTTCATAGCCGTGTTCCGCGGTGGAGGTCTTGTTCCTCAGGTGACAGAATCCGACCCTCAGCAGGTGGGACTTGCTCCGGTGACTATCACCGCTCTATCCCCAGCGGCCGGGAAGATGGCAGCGGTTGCTAACCGGTTCGCCGTTCGGGCAGGGGAAGTCCTTGCCGGTCATTATCCCGCCAACATGGTCCTCCTGCGCGGTTTCTCTGAGAAACCTCACTTTGAGACCATGACCGAGATATACAAGCTGAAACCGGCAGCGATTGCCTCTTACCCCATGTATCGCGGGCTGTCCAGGCTGGTGGGCATGGATGTTCTCGATACCGGGCCCACGATTGAGGACGAGTTCAGCACCTTGAAGCAGAGCTACGCTGCCTATGATTTCTTCTTTCTCCACGTGAAGGCGACCGATTCCGCCGGAGAAGATGGCGATTTCGACCGGAAGGTAAAGGTCATCGAGCAGGTCGATGAGGTATTACCGGAGTTGACCGGTCTGGAACCGGAAGTGATTGTGGTCACCGGAGACCACTCGACACCGGCCCTGCTGAAAGCGCATAGCTGGCATCCGGTACCGGTGCTGCTGTACTCACCGTGGTGTCGACCGGACCGTGCCACCGAGTTCTCGGAGTCGGCCTGTGTAGTTGGTGGACTGGGAAGATTTCCGGCCACACAGATAATGCCCCTGGCGATGGCCCACGCTCTCAAGCTGGCCAAGTTCGGGGCATGAAGGTATTTTCCCTGTCAGTAATTGCCTGACGTTATGTGTAGCTGACCGGGGTAGTAAACTTATTCAGGAGGAACAGAATGCGCTTGCCGATGATTGCCGGCAACTGGAAGATGAATACCACGGTGAGCGAGGCCGTCGAGCTGGTCAGTCAGGTGCGCAAGGGGCTCAGCGGGGCGTATGACGTGGAGGTTGTGGTCTGCCCGCCGTTTGTCTCTCTGGTGCCTGTGAAGGAGGCGCTCAAGGGGACTTCGATTAAGCTGGGTGCGCAGAATATATACTTCGAGGAGAAAGGGGCCTATACCGGCGAAATCTCTCCAGTGATGCTGGTCAGCCTCTGTGAGCATGTTATCATCGGGCACTCGGAGCGCCGGCAGTACTTTGGTGATTCGAATGATGTTGTGAACAAGAAGATGGGCGCGGCATTGGAGGCCGGTCTGAAGCCGATTCTGTGCGTTGGCGAGAAGCTGGAGGAAAACGAGGCTGGCAAGACCAATGATATCGTCACCGGACAACTGAGGTCTGCGCTGGCCGGACTGGACTGCTCCGGCGAACTGGTAGTTGCCTACGAGCCAATCTGGGCGATAGGAACGGGCAGGGCAGCCCATGGCAAGCAGGTCAATGACACTATCCGGATTATCCGGAGTACGCTGGCCGAGTTATACGGTCAGCAGATGGCCGATGAAGCCCGTGTTCTCTACGGCGGCAGTGTTACCGCGGACAACATCGCCGAGTTCATGGAGCAGTCTGAAATCGATGGTGCCCTGGTTGGTGGGGCCAGTCTGAAAGCGGACCAGTTCACCAACATCATCCGGCAGACGGAAGAGATATTCTTCCCGAATAACCCGCCAACCAAGGACCTCATACCCTGGTAGTCGGCAGGCTACCGGCAGGAGTATGTGTCAGGGGAGCGGTGACGGATTGCCGGGACAGAGAATGAGGCGTCTCGTAGTCATAGTCGGCCCCACCGGAGTAGGCAAGAGCCGGCTGGGACTCGAATTGGCCGTGGAGTTCAGCGGGGAGATAGTCAGTGCCGATAGCCGCCAGGTATACCGGTACATGGATATCGGTACCGCCAAGCCCGGCCCGGGAGAGCAATCCCTCGTGCGGCACCATGTTCTTGACATAATCAATCCCAACCAGGATTTCAGTCTTGCCCGGTATCAGCAGCTAGCCTGCGAAGCAATCGATGACATCCACAGTCGCGGACGGTTGCCATATATTGTTGGCGGGAGTGGTCTATATGTTCGGGCGGTAGTGGAAGGCTGGCGGATTCCGCGTGTCCCGCCGGATGCCGGGTTCCGTGAGGAAATGGAAAAGCGGGCGGTCGAATCAGGTGGCCACAACCTGTATGAGGAACTGCTCAAGATTGACCCTGTGGCCGCTCACAGGGTTGACCCGCGCAACGTCCGTCGTGTTATCAGGGCCCTCGAAGTCAGTCGAAGTACCTCAGCTTCTATATCGGAAATATACGATAAACAGGTGCCGCCTTATGAGACCCTCATAATCGGTTTGACCACTGACAGAGGTGAGTTGTACCGCCGGATTGACTCCAGGGTTGACACCATGATTGAGCGGGGGCTGATTGATGAGGTGAAGAAGCTGGTGGAAATGGGCTACGGCTCCGCTACTCCACTCGTCTCCGGTATCGGTTACCGGCAGATTAACATGTACCTGAGGGGTGAACTGAGTCTCATCGAGGCTGTTCAGCAGATGAAGACCGAGACCCACCGGCTGGTGCGTCACCAGTATAGCTGGTTCCGGTTAAAGGATGAGCGTATCCACTGGTTTGATGTGCAGGAGGCGACCGGGGTGGATATCCGGGCACTGGTCAGCGAATTCATTGGCGCTGGCTGAATATTAGGGACAGGACTATTTACTCTGGTCGGGTTCCAGCACCACATTGTCAAGCAGCCGGGTCTTCCCAAATCTGACCGCCAGCGATACCAGGGCTGTTGAGGTGATTGTGTCCAGTTCTTCAAGTGTCAGTGTGTCAGCTACACTGATATAATCGATTTGCCCCTCCGGCTGCCGCTCAATGAGTTGCCGCATCTCTCTGCGGATACGCTCGGCATTACGTTCGCCGTCTGCCCACAGTCGCTCGGCCAGCTTGAGCGATTGCGATAGTACCACCGCTGACCGGCGTTGTTCCGGTGTGAGGTAGATATTCCGACTGCTCATTGCCAGGCCATCGGGTTCCCGAATCGTAGGGCAGACAATGACATCAAGGTTCATATTGAGGTCGGTAGCCATTTTCTGGATAACGATAGCCTGCTGGGCGTCCTTTTGCCCGAAGTAGGCACGGGTTGGCTGTACGATGTTGAACAGCTTGGCGACCACGGTGGTGACCCCCCGGAAATGGGTCGGCCGGGCGGCCCCTTCGAGTCGTTCCGTTAGCCTGGTAACCTCTACCCATGTATTGAACTGCGGTGGGTAGACCTCGTCCGGCGACGGCATGAAGACAACATCCGTATCCAGTTCCTCCAGCATTGTCAGGTCACGCTTGATGTCACACGGGTAGTCTTCAAGGTCTTCGCAGGGGCCGAACTGGGTGGGATTCACGAATATGCTTACCACGACGGTTGCATTGTCCTTACGGGCCTGTTTCACCAGTGACAGGTGACCCTCGTGAAGGTAGCCCATGGTCGGTACAAAGCCTACCGGTTCGGCCAGGGTACGGCGTAGCTTCCTTATTCCGTCCACCGTCTCGATGACCTTCATGTCAGGACCCTTCTTCCCGCTATTATCTCTGGAAGTGTGACCATGCCATAGTATCGACGCACCAGTCTGTTCCCCCTGTACGATGCTCATAACCACCCTCCGGTTTAAGGATACCGCTCGGCCTTCCTATTTTGCCTTGAGCTCTGCCAGTACGCTTTCGTCTATGGAGGAGCCGTGCTTCTTCGTGGGAAAAGTGCTGGCGCGCACCTCTTTGTAATATTCGGTGAGCGCACCGGAGATTATATCAGCCAGCTTGGCATACTGCTTGGCGTGCCGCGGGACGAAGTCCGTGTACGAACCCAGCAGGTCGTTGATAACCTGCACCTGACCGCTGCAGCCGGGCCCGGCGCCGATGCCGATGGTGGGGATGCTGATTTTCTCCGTTATCAGGCTTGCCAGTTGGGCCGGGACCGTCTCCAGTACCACGGCAAATGCACCGGCTTGTTCAAGGGCCCTGGCGTCGTCGAGTATCTTTACCGCGGCTTCCGGGGTTTTCCCCTGGGCCTTGTGCCCGCCGATCTGGTTGATGGACTGTGGCGTAAGCCCGATGTGTCCCATCACCGGGATACCGCACTCCACGATGCGCTTCACCTTATCGGCGACGGTAACTCCACCCTCCAGCTTGACTGCCTGGGCACCTGCCTCCTGTATAAAGCGTGCCGCATTCCGCATTGCGTCCTCGGTGCTGGTGTGATAGGTCATGAAGGGCATGTCACCAACCACCAGTGCCTGTTTGGTGCCCCTGACTACCGCCTTGGTGTGGTGCAGCATGATGTCCAGCGTCACCGGGATGGTAGACTCGTAGCCCAGCACCACCATGCCAAGACTGTCGCCTACCAGGATAAGTGGTATTCCCACCTGGTCTACAATCTTGGCGGTCGAGTAGTCGTAGGCCGTCACCATGGTGATTATCTCACCCTTTTCCTTCAGCTCCCTGATGTCATTGATTGTTATGCGCATTGTCCTCCTCCTTAGACGGACGCAGTCTCGGCGAGGCGTCCGGCTGATATACTGACGTTATCAGCATTAACAAAGACCAGCCTGGGCTCGAAGTCCGGGATATCTTCGTCACTGACCTGGCAGTAGGAGAGGATGATAACCAGGTCTCCGATTGAAACCAGTCTGGCTGCTGCTCCATTAAGGCATATTTCGTCCTCACCACCCTCGATAGCGTAGGTGACCAGGCGAGAGCCGTTATTGATATCCAGCACATGGACCTGCTCATATGGCAGGATATCCGCCTCTTGCATGAGCTTGCGGTCAATGGTGATACTGCCTTCGTAGTTGATGTCAGCACCGGTTACCCGGGCCCGGTGAATCTTGCTCTTAAGCATGAAACGCATCAGGCTTATACTCCTTGTGGATAGTGTGAACCGGCCTGGTCTAAACCGGCCAGTCAGGCTATTCAGTTCCCCCCAGGTCCAGCAGATTGCCAAGCACCGTATTTATTGCGAATACCCCCGCATAATCGAGCCATTCTATCGCAATAATCTGCCTGTCCTTGAGAAAGACCGCGAAGTACATGTTGTCACCAGGGTCCGGCTCGATTACGATGGCCAGGCAGGGGGCATCGGTGTCCCCGGGACTACCACCCTCCTTGGCCTTGAATGTCCAGTTGCCACTCTCCTGTTTCTCGATAGCCTGCGCTGGATATATCGTCATTCTGTCCTTCAGTGCGTCTGTCATCAACTCCTGGAACTGGTCGAAAGTCTGACCAACCTGTGTCAGTTCCTGGAGGTGTTTTATGCTGTCCACCGGTGGACTGGGTGTTCCACCGCATCCTGTCAGCAGCGTTCCGATGATTGACAGTACGACCAGGGGAAGTAATGCCCTGTATTTCAATGTTCTATTTGCCTCCTTCATCCGGTTTTCTGATCTTTTCCCGGAGGATTGTCCGTGAGCAGAGCCAGTAGCTCTTCAGCCTGTTTATTGTCTATTTTCCCTTTAGCCAGGGCGATAGGAACGGTCTGGCGGCCGAGGTCGCAGTATGTGGGAAGCACGGTGGGAGCCGCTTTCTCCAGGGCCTCCAGGTGTTTCCTGATAGTACCGGTATCGCCACGGGCAATCGGTCCGGTCAGGCCCTGCGGTATCCCTACGCGGTCGATATTGGCAATGGTCCCCCGCAGCAACGGGAGCAGTGCCTGTGTAGCCTCATCCGGTGCTACGTCAAAGGTCTGCCACAGATCGGTAGACAGCTTGACCAGGGTCACCAGGTAGTTGCAGGCAATAACGGCGGCGGTATGATAGAGCACTTTGGCCCCCGGTTTGAGTTCTATGGGATGTCCGTCCAGGGCATGGGCCAGTTCCTTGAGCGTGCTCAGCAGGGGTTCCTCAGCCTCGAGGGCAAAGGTGGAACCGGCTATATTGCTGATGGCCTGCTCCACGCTGGCAAAGGTCTGCAAGGGGTGAAAAGCACCGATGCCGGCACCCTGTTTCCTGGCCGTCTCCAGCGTGTCCACAGAATCAGCACCGCTGCAGTGGACCACGCTCTGGCCGGGATGCCACTCTATTCCGGCTACCACCGGACCGACGGCGTCGTCGGGCGTGGTGATGAAGATAAGCTCAGCGACATCGGCCACCGCCTGACCGCTCTCAACCGCCTGACAACCGTCCACCGCCCGGGCAAGCCTGTTTGTGGAGTCCGGGGTACGGCTGAAGACGGCGACCACGGGATATCGCCTCTCGCTCAATCTTCTTGCCAGCGCCGTGCCCACAGTTCCTGCCCCGATGAAACCCAGCTTCAGCATGGCTGCCTTCCTCCAGTCCATCCCCAGTAAAAATGCCCTCTCCGGTACAACCAGAGAAGGCATTCGTGTATCACCGATATTCCTGCCGTCTCGGTCGTATCCGATCCAAGCGACCAGCTACATTGCCGGGGGTTCTTATTGGTGGACTCACCGCAATGTCGATGGTCCGCATCCCCCCTGCAACTGGATTCTAACAAGGGGGTAGTGTTTTGTCAATAGATTTATGGTTGTAGTTGTCAAGGAACGTTCTCAGAGTAAGTTCTCCAGCCTTAGACCGGATGAATAAACCGTGTGCCATTTGTTTCCGTACAGAGTATTATTAGCAATATTCCAGTGGTATAATTGTGCCGA
The DNA here is from genome assembly GCA_016783135.1 of Dehalococcoidales bacterium. Taxonomy (GTDB): domain Bacteria; phylum Chloroflexota; class Dehalococcoidia; order Dehalococcoidales; family Fen-1064; genus DUES01. Next base: position 24,186 of record JADHXC010000007.1, read on the forward strand.
GTCCGTGGCCGGAGGTAGGAATGCCAGAGGCGATGCTCTTTGAGAAGCTTTCCGGTTCCAGGGTCAGGTGCGGTACCTGTCAGTGGCGCTGCAGCATCAACCCGGGACGGTTCGGGGTCTGCCGGATGTACCAGAACGTGGGCGGTACCCTGCAGAATCTCAGCTACGCCCGGGTCTCTTCCATGACTGCCGACCCGATTGAAAAAAAACCGCTGTTTCATTTCTTCCCTGGCACCCAGGCTTTCTCGGTCGGTGGCTGGGGCTGCAATTTCCAGTGTCGGGGATGTCAGAACTGGCAGATTTCTTCCGTCCGTAACCATAACCAGGCGTACGGCGCGCGGGAAATCCTGCCGGAGCAACTTATAGAGTTAACCGAACGTAATAACTGCCAGGGTATTGCCTGGACTTACAACGAGCCGGGTATCTGGTTCGAGTACACGCTTGACGGGGCCCGGCTGGCTAAAGAGAAGGGCCTGTATACGGTCTACGTGACCAATGGCTATCTTACTCCTGAAGCGCTGGACATCATCGGGCCGTATCTGGACGCCTGGCGAGTGGATGTCAAGGGCTTTACCGATTCTGTCTACCGCCGACTGGCCAGGATAACTCACTGGCGGGAGATACTGGAGGTCGCCGAACGTGCTAAAACAAAGTGGAACATGCACGTTGAGGTTATTACCAATATCATACCCACGTTGAATGACGATGATGAGCAGCTTCAGGGTATCGCCCGGTGGATACATGATGGCCTGGGTGAACTGACGCCGTGGCATGTGACCAGATTCCATCCCCAGTACCAGATGACAGAACTTCCGTCGACTCCAATCGCAACCCTGGAACATGCCTACGATATCGGGCGGGCTGCCGGTCTACGGTTCGTCTACCTGGGAAACGTTCCCGGCCACGAGAGTGAGAGCACGGTCTGCTATTCCTGCGGGAAGCTGGTTGTGGCCAGGTCCGGTTACCAGACCAACGTGGTGGCACTGAACGGTTCGAAGTGTGGATACTGCGGGGCGGAGCTTGGCTTCAGGATGCCCGGTGGAGGTGGACATAATGATTAGGCAATCGGTGGTCGCGGGACGGTTCTATCCCGGCAGTCCTGACCGGCTGCGGAAGATTATCGGCAGTATGGTCGATGAGAGGGCTGAAAAAGAAGACGTTATCGGCGTGGTGATGCCTCATGCCGGCTACGAGTACTCCGGGCCGGTAGCCGGGGCAACTATATCACGGGTCAGGTTCAAAGATACTTTTGTCATCATGGGACCGAGCCACACCGGGATGGGGGAGCCTTTCAGCATCATGACGGAGGGGACATGGAGAACTCCGCTGGGGGATGTCGAACTCGACGCCGAGTTGGGTAAGAAGGTCCTGGGCCTGTCCGGCATCTTGAAAGAGGACTATCTGGCCCACTTGCAGGAGCATGCCGTTGAAGTACAGTTGCCTTTCCTTCAGTATTTCAAGCCGGATGTCAGGATTGTGCCCATTATCCTTGCTTCCGCTGATGTTTCCACGTACCGGGAAATCGGGCAGGCCCTGGCCGCGGCAGTCAAAGAGCTGGAAAGGGACGTAGTCATCATTGCCTCCGGTGACATGACCCACTACGAACCGCAGCAATCGGCAGAGCGGAAGGACAGAGAGGGGATAGCGGCGATACTGGAGCTGGATGAAGAGAAGCTGTTGAAGCGGGTGCGGGAACTGAGTATATCAATGTGTGCTTACGCACCGGCGGCTACTATGATTGCCGCTGCTAAAGGACTGGGTGCCGGAGACACGGAACTGGTAAGATACCAGACCAGCGGCGACACCACCAGGGACTACTCGGCCGTCGTCGGATACGCCGGGATAATTATCAGGGCCGGCGGAATGTCGCCACTGGTGCGACTGGCCAAACAGACCGTCGAGATGTATGTCCGTGAAGGAAAGAGGCTCCGACCGGAGAACTTGGTGCAGGAGATGGAACAGAAGGCCGGTGTCTTTGTGTCCCTTCACATGCATCACGAGCTGCGTGGCTGTATCGGGACATTTGAACCGGCAGAGAACAATATCGCCGAAGAGATTGTCACCAACGCCATCAGTTCCGCCACCAGGGACCCGCGCTTCCTGCCGGTCGGCGCAGATGAACTCGACAGTCTTGAGTACAGTGTTGATGTTCTGACGACACCGGAACGTATTGACAGGACCGACTGTCTTGACCCGAAACGTTACGGGGTTATTGTTGAGGCCGGTTGGCGACGGGGCCTGCTGCTACCCGACCTTGAAGGAGTGGATAGCGTAAAGAGGCAGATTGAGATTTGCCGCATGAAGGCGGGCATAGGCCCCGAAGAAGCGGTCAATCTGTACCGTTTTGAGGTGAAGAGGCACAAATAATCCCGGTTTACTCAGCAAACCGAGTTCGGAAACAGACAAGGAGCTTGACATGATAAGAGACCTGGTAATGAAGAACCGGAGCTACAGGCGTTTCTATCAGGATGTTCCCATTGAGCAGGAGACACTGAAGGAGTTGGTTGACCTGGCGAGGTGCTCTGCGTCAGGGGCTAACCGGCAGACCCTGAAATATGTCCTTTCCTGCACTCCGGAGAGAAATGCCCGGGTGTTCTCCACCCTCGGTTGGGCGGGAGCCCTGCCGGACTGGCCCGGCCCGCCGGAGGGGGAGCGGCCCTCAGGCTACATCATCATCCTGGGAGACACGGAGATAAGTAAGAACGCCGGTGTCGACCACGGTATAGCCGCGCAGAGTATTCTCCTCGGTGCCGTGGACAAAGGTCTGGGCGGGTGTATGCTGGCTTCGGTAAAACGTGACGAACTGCGTAAGCTTCTGGACATCCCGGAGCAGTACGAGATTCTCCTCGTGCTGGCTCTGGGCAAACCGAAGGAGCGTGTAGTAATGGAGACCCTGGAGCCGGGCGGCGATGTCCGCTACTGGCGCGATGAGGACCAGGTGCACCATGTCCCCAAGCGGCGACTTGAGGATATAATTGTGGGCTAACGTTTTCAGAACGCTGCGCCGGATGGTGGGTATACTGAGACCATGAGAAACGTATCAAAGAATGTGTTCCTGAATGCGCTGACCTGTCCCTTTCTGGGGTGGATGCTGCGTACCGGAGAGGCACCGAAGCCGCGCCTGACTCTGGGAGACAGGTTCCGGTTTGAGCAGGGCCGGGAGATAGGCCGGAGGGCCAGGATGTTATATCCGGATGGCTTGATGGTAGCGGACGTGAACCTGTCTTCTGCTGCCAGGAAGACTACCGACGCTCTCCACTCCCCGGTTCCAGCCATTTTTGAGGGTGCTTTCATGAAGGACGGCTTTGTCACCAGGGCAGATGTACTTGAACAGAAAGCCGAAGGCTGGCACCTTATCGAGGTAAAGTCTGGCACAAATAACAGGGCAGAGTATATTGACGACATGGCACATACCTACATGGTGGCGGATTCCTGTGGGCTGAAAATAGGCGGGGTATCCTTACTTTTGGTGTCCCGTGATTTCCGCCTGGGAATGGCGGATGATGCACTCTTCGCGCGAATCGACCACACTGACGAAGTCCTGGCACGCGTTGAGGAGCTTGAAATCATCCGGCGGGAAATCGAGGAGATAACCAGGGCAGAGGAAAAACCACAACCGCAACTCATCATGGAATGTCGTCACTGTGACCTCTTCCGGAGCTGTGTGGGCAAAGGGATAAAGAACCATATCTTCGACCTTCCGAGGCTGAGTCAGGCCAGGTTTGGCGAATTGGTGGCGCATGGTATTGTACGTATCGAGGACATCCCCGACGGGTTTGACCTGACGGAGAACCAGGCCCGTGTTAAGGACTGCGTTCAGTGTGGCGAGTCGTACGTTGGTGAAGAGTTAAGAACGGAGTTGGCGACCATCGAGTGGCCGGCGTACTACCTGGACTTTGAAACAATGATGACGGCGATACCGCTGTATCCCGATATTGCCCCGTACACTCAGCTCCCAACACAATACTCTGTACACGTGTGTTCTGATGTCGGCAGGGTTATTGAGCACCGTGAGTACCTGGCGGACCCTGCCGGAGACTGCCGCCGGGAGCTTGCTGAATGTCTACTCCGCGACCTGGGGGAGCAGGGCAGCATCATCGCCTATTCCAGCTTTGAGAATGGGGTCATTAACGGCCTGGCGCAGCTGTTCCCTGACCTGTCGGATGCATTGTGTGCCCTGGGAGAGCGCATCGTGGACCTGGAGGCCATAATCAGGCGGAACTACTACCACCCCGAATTTCACGGTAGCACCTCGATAAAGGCGACCTTGCCGGCACTTGTTTCGGGAATGTCGTATAAGGGCATGGAAATCGGTGAGGGTGATTCCGCATCGGCAGCTTTTGCTTACCTGGCTATGGGCACCTACTGGAAGCCGGATGAGGTTGAAACGGTCAAGCAGAATCTGCTTAAATACTGCAAACAGGATACCCTCGCCATGGTGAAGCTCCACGAGAAGCTGACGGACGTGGTGAAGCCCTGAGAGAAGGGAGTCATAGAGGGGGCGCCCCTAAGAAGGGGCGAAGCCCCTCTAACCCAATCTCTCCCCCTCTCCTTCAAAGGAGAGGGGATACAGTGGGTGAGGATGACATGATTGAAAAAGAAGAAGATTTACAAGCTCTGGTAGATAACTCGGTATTAGAAAGCAAAACCATAGAGTACAAGCAATCACTTCCGAGCAATTCCGATAAGGATAAGAAAGAATTCCTTGCAGATGTTTCTTCCTTCGCAAACGCAAGTGGCGGCGACCTAATATTTGGCATAATTGCGGACAAAAAAACGGGAGTTCCAAAATCGTTGGGGGGGTTGATTATTGAGAACATTGACCAAGAAGTATTGAGATTAGAGAACATGATAAGGGATGGGATTGCGACGAGAATACCATCTGTAACAACTGAGCCAATTAAGCTATCAAATTCAAAATTCGCTTTAGTTATAAGAATCCCCAAAAGCTGGGTAAGCCCCCATCGTGTCATTTTGGGAGGGCATGATAAGTTTTATTCAAGAAGTTCAAATGGAAAATACCCTTTAGACGTTGGCGAGTTGCGGGTTGCTTTCAACTTGTCGGAGACAATAACGGAAAGAATCCGAAACTTCAGACAGGACAGGATATCAAAAATAGTTGCTAATGAAACCCCTGTGTCCTTTTATGAGAATGCAAAAATAGTGCTTCATCTGATACCGATTCTTTCATTTAACCCTGCTCAGGCTTATAACATAGGTAAGATAGCTTCTCATCCTGCAAGTATGCCACCCATTTATTGTAGTGGATGGAATAACAGGTACAATCTTGATGGGTTCTTAACTTATTCTGGCGGAAGAGAAGAGAAATCACATTCTTATGTTCAACTTTTCAGAAACGGGGTTATTGAGGCTGTAGAAGGATTACTCCTTGAGCCTTATCACAAGGGAGAGAGGTTAATAATCCCTAGTGGCGCTTACGAAAAAGAATTGATTAGCTCCCTTACTGATTATCTTTCTATTCTTAAGACATTAAATATTGAGCCGCCGATTTTCGTCTTCTTAACTTTACTTGGAGTCAGAGATTATTCAATGGCAATTGATACGTCGAGATTTTGGATTAACGAGGTCTATATAATTGACAGAGATATTTTGGTATTACCAGAAGTCATCATAGAAAATTATGATGACCAACCAGCAAGTATTCTAAAACCATGTTTTGATTCTATTTGGAATGCATGTGGCTTTCCGAGGTCGTTCAACTATAATGATGAAGGAGAATGGGCTCCGAAAGGATAAACAAGCACCATCATGGACATGTTTGAACAGAAGTCTGAGGAGCAGAAGAAGAAGGAGGCACCCCTCGCCGCCCGGATGAGACCGGCCAGTCTCCATGTATTTGTCGGGCAGGAGCACCTGGTAGGCAAGGGGCACGTGCTCAGGACCGCTATCGAGTCCGGCCGGATTCCCTCCATCATTCTCTGGGGCCCGCCGGGCAGCGGCAAGACCACCCTGGCCAGTATCATTGCCAACTCCACCGATTCCTATTTCAGTTCGGTGAGTGCTGTCAGTGCCGGCGTTGCCGACCTGCGCCGTATCATTGAAGAGGCCAGGGAGCGCCGCAAGCTCTACCAGCGAAAGACCATCCTGTTCATCGATGAGATTCATCGTTTCAATAAGGCCCAGCAGGATACCGTGCTGCCCTACGTGGAGGATGGTACCGTTACCCTGATAGGCGCTACCACTGAAAATCCCTCATTCGAAGTCATTGCGCCATTGCTATCGCGGTGCCAGTTGCTGACGCTCAACCCTCTCAGCGAAGACGAAATCCGTATCATTATCCTCAGGGCATTGAAGGACCAGCTAAATGGTCTCGGCCATATAGACATCGAGCTTGAAGACGAGGCCATGCTCCACCTGGTGATGATGTCGGACCACGACGCCCGGATTGCTCTCAATGCCCTGGAACTGGCCGTCATGACGACATCACCGGATGCTGACGGAAAACGTACTATTACTCTGCCGGTGGTTGAGGACGCCGTGCAGCAGAGAGCACTTCTCTACGATAAGTCCGGAGAACAGCACTACGATATTATTTCAGCGTTGCATAAGTCGATGCGTGGTTCCGACCCGGATGCTTCTCTCTACTGGCTGGGCAGGATGCTTGAGGGAGGAGAGGGACCACTCTACGTTGCCCGTCGTCTGGTACGGTTTGCTTCTGAGGATGTTGGCATGGCAGACCCGCAGGCACTGGTGGTCGCCATGGCCGCCCAGCAGGCAGTGCACTTCATCGGTATGCCGGAAGGTAGCCTTGCCCTTGCTGAAGCGGTAGTCTACCTGGCTACTGCCCCCAAGAGTAACTCCCTCTACCGGGCTTATGGAGCCGTGCAGGCGCAGATTCAGCAGGGACCCAACGACCCTGTACCGCTTCACCTGCGGAACGCGGTGACGTCGCTGATGAGGGAGGTCGGCTACGGTAAAGGATATAAGTATGCCCATGACCACCCGGAGCACTTCGTTAAGCAACAGAATCTGCCGGATTCGCTTCAGGGAAAGCGCTTCTACACCCCTGGTGACCAGGGCTATGAGCAAGAGGTAGCTGCCCGACTAAAGGAGTGGTGGGCTGAGGTGAAAGAGCAGGAGCAGGAAGACGAAAGGAGTGAGAAAGTGAAGTCCATCCATGTGGAGTTTCCCTGCGGAGATATCACTCTTGAAGGTGAATGGCACCTGCCTGAAAGGGAAGCAACTTTCCCTGCGGTAGTCGTTTGCCATCCACACTCGCTCTACGGTGGTAACATGAACAATAACGTAGTCGTTTCCATCTGTGAAGCATTAAGCCAGCAGGGGATAGCCGCCCTCCGTTTCAATTTCCGTGGAGTGGGTAGCAGTGGTGGTCAGTTCGGTGGCGGAGTCAACGAGAGGGATGATGTCCGGGCAGCCCTGGGGTTTCTCTCCGGCGAGGCCGATGTGGACCAGGAGAGAATCGGGCTGGCCGGGTACTCTTTCGGTGGTGGTGTTGCTCTACCGGTTGCACTTGAAGAGGAGAGCGTCGCCTGTCTTGCCCTGGTGTCACCGGCACTGACTGACAGCGGGTGGGTAGAACTGGAGAAACTCACCAGGCCAAAGCTGATTATCGTGGGTGGTATCGACTCGGTAATCCAGATGGACCGCTTCCAGCAGTATCTCAAGGCGGCTCGTCACCCCACCGAGTACCATGTCGTGCCGGGGGCAGACCATTTCTGGGGCGACCATGGGGACGAGTTATTCGGCGAAGTGGTTGCCTTCTTTGCCGCTAGATTCGCCGTAGACGTTCCGGAAGAGGGCTGAAGGGTCTGTTTCACGGTGAACGTGTGTCCGTGTAATATTCGGGAGGTCATGACATGGCGTTAACGCCGGAAAAGCTCAAGAAGCGTGGACTGCCCAAAATTAAGGGAAGGGTATGGGCAGACGGTCTTCACAAGTCCGTGTCCGTGATACGTGACCTCTGGGGGTGCCCTCACATCACGGCGAGCAATGAGCATGATATCTGGTTTGCCCAGGGCTTTTGCCATGCTCAGGACAGGCTGTGGCAGATGGAGCGGACACGGCGTTTCGCCCGGGGGACGCTCTCAGAGATACTTGGTGAGTCTCTGATACGAATAGACCGGTACTACCGTCGACTTGGTATACAGCGTGTCGCTGAGCGCGATTATCCCCAGCTAAATCAGGAAGCGCAGGATATTCTCCAGGCGTTCAGCGATGGCGTCAACGCGGCAATTGCTTCGATGCGACAGTTGCCGCCGGAGTTTGCCGTCCTGGACCTGGAGCCGGAACCGTGGTCTCCTACTGACAGCATTGCCCTCTGGAAAGTCATCTTCCTCACCCAGACCGCTGATTTCAATATAAAGCTCCTTCGTGCCGCGATTGCGCGTGAACTGGGTCCGGAAGCTGCAGTCCTCCTTGAACCGGACGTACCTGAGGAATCACCGGTGGTATGTCCTCCCGGCAGCACCGGAAAGGGGCTGGGAAAAGAGCTGGCTGAGATGAGTGCTCTGGCCGCGAAACTGGCACCGATTTCTTCACCGGAAGGCGGCTCCAACAATTGGGCGGTAGATGGCAGCCTGAGTGCTTCGGGGAAACCGCTGCTTGCCGGGGACCCGCACGCCGTCATTCAGACCGCACCCGTGTGGTACATAAACCACCTGAGGACGTCGGAGTGGGAAATGACCGGTGTGAGTACCCCCGGGGTGCCTGGTATGTTTCTCTACGGGCACAACGGCCATGTCGGCTGGACGGTGACCAATGCACTGGCGGATATCGACGACCTGTTCGTGGAGCGTTTTGACGAGAGCGGACGGAAATACCTGTACCGGGACCGGTGGCTCGAAGCAGAGATGCGGCACGAAGAAATCCGGGTCAAAGGGCGCAGTGAGCCGGTGGTCGAGGAAATACCGGTCACGGTGCACGGTCCGCTGGTAAGTGGAGGGACTCTTGGACCCGGAGTGCCACTCGCCTGGCAGTGGACGGCTCACGGAGTGGTCAGTACCTTCGAGTGTATCCCGGGAATGGCCCGGGCAAAGGATGTCGACGAGTTCCGAGAGTCCCAGCGTAACTGGGCCGGCCCACCCATGAACCGGATAACGGCTGACGATTCCGGCAATATCGCCTACCAGCTCCTCGGTGATATTCCGGTGCGTGCTCACGGCGGGGCTAACGCCGTGCCTGCGCCGGGGTGGACCGGAGAGTATGACTGGATTGGATTCATACCGTTTGAGGAACTGCCCCGGGCGAAGAACCCGGACCGTCATTTCATTGCCAGTGCCAATAACCGGGTAGTTCCTGCCGGATACAAGTATCACGTGAATGTGCCCACCATTACCTATCGGGCGTGGCGTATAGAAGATATGCTGCGTGGTAAAGACAGCTTCACAATAAAGGACTTCATGGCCATCCAGGGTGACCGCTATTGCCGACCGGCGGCAGACATCGTCCGGATGCTGGGGAAAACGGAGCCAACGAACGAGCTTCGGGCTACTGTGGAACTGCTGCGGTCATGGGACTGCATACTATCGCCGGATGCACCGGCATCTGCCATGTACGAGGTATTCATGCAAAAGCTCCTGGCACGGGTCTTCTCTTGTCTCACCGGACTTCCGGGTGCGGCTAGCGCACTTGACCGCTGGCAGAGCTGTTACCTGCCCCGACTCCTCCGCCAGATGGAAGAAAACGACCGCGCCATCCTGGAACTGAACGAGGCCACCCGGGGGATGACGTGGCAGCAGGTGATGCGGGCATCGCTCAAGGAAGCGCAGGACTTCCTCACTGAGAACCAGGGGGCCGATTCTGCAAAGTGGAACTGGGGCAAGCTGCACCGGCAGACCTTTATTCACAACCTGGGACGGACGCCGCCATACGATGAAACCTTCAATATACCGCCGGTTGGTATTGGTGGCGATGGCACTACGGTGTTCAATGCCGCACCGGGCTACCGGACGGGCTTTGCCACCAATACGGGTGTCTCGTTCCGGATGATAGTGGATTTCACCGACGTTGACAGCGCGGTGTGGATACTGCCACCGGGACAGTCCGGGCATCCCGGTAGTCCGCACTACAGTGATAACATCCAGCCCTGGCTCAATCTTGAGTACCGCCAGATGCTCTGGAATTGGGACCGCATCAGGGAGAACCAGGAGGGGACTCTCTGGCTCCTGCCGGTGAAAAGGGAGGAGGACGAAAGCTAGCAGGGTGATGAAAACCCTTTCGACCAACCCCCGTGCGGCCCAGATGGGCCGTCTTCCCCTTCCTGGCCAGGAAGGAGCCTTCTGCGGAAGGGGGGAAAGATTATGCCTGGGGATACCCCCAGGTCTGGGGGACACCCCCAGACCCCTGCCAGAGGGGCGAAGCCCCTATGGACTACCCTTATTCAGCATCCTGCTAGAGGCTAATCCTTGAAATCGGCCTCGCGTTTCTCAACGAAGGCCCTGGTGCCTTCCCTGATATCATCGTTGGTTTCCGCCAGGGAACGCAGGGCAACGGTGATATCAAACGCCGTCCGTTCGTAGGCGGCCGTGGCCTGATTGATGGCTGCCTTTGCCAGCCTCACTGCCGCCGGGCTCTTGTCAGCTATCTTTCGGGCCAGTTCCCGGGCGGCAGGCATCAGTTGGTCGTGGGAGACTACCCGGTTCACCAGCCCGATACGCTCGGCAACATCCGCCGTGATGGTATCTCCGCCAAGGAGCAATTCCATTGCCCAACCCTTACCGACAAGGGGGGCCAGCCGCCAGGTAGCCCCGCCGCCGGGAAAGAAACCGCGGCGTATCTCAAAGAGTCCGAAAGTGGCATTCTCCGAGGCAATGCGAATGTCACAGGCCAGGGCAAGCTCCAGGCCACCGGCGATAGCAAAGCCATTGATGGCGGCGATGGTCGGTTGGGGCATTCCGGCCACACCGGAGTTCTCGCCTGATTGCACACGCCTCTCCCAGTCTTCAATGGGCGTGGACTTGTACTCACTGTACTCCTTGAGGTCTCTACCGGCGGAGAATGCCCGGTCTCCGGCACCGGTGATTATTACTACCCGGACCGTCCTGTCACTCTTCAATTCCTGCAGCGTCGTCCTGAGTTCCTGGTTCAGCCGGGTGTTCAACGCATTGAGCACTTCAGGGCGGTTAAGAGTAACGATGGCTATACCATTCTCCCGGGCGACCAGAACAGTCTTACCGGTCATTTCCTGCCTCCTCGGGTCGTTCTGCCTAGGCGGGCTATAGCGAGCCTTTACCCATTCGCTCAAGCTCTACTCTGGCTTCATCGGGGAAGTCGGTGATTATGCCGTCCACGCCCAGGTCAAGGGCTATGCGGACCTGGGTCATGTCGGCAAAACCCCACACGAAGATGGGTAGGCCAGCCTCATCGGCCTCGCGGACGAGGTCGGCGTTCACGCTGGGGAACATCACGATGAGCATATCCGCCCCTGTCTCCCGGACCAGGGTGACGTGGTCTTCCATCGGGGTGGCGGTGATGACGCCCCGCCGTATATCGGGAGCCAGATTGGCCAGTTCCAGCACAAGGTCCCTGTTGAATGAGGTCAGGAACACCTCGTCCGGTTGTATACCCTCCCGCAGGACGTCAAGGAAACGGGCCAGAGAATCTACCCGCTTGACTTCGACGTTCAGCCTGACCCGTTCGTGGCACAGGTCCAGGGTTTCTTCGAGGGTCGGTATTCGGAATCGGTCACGAAGCCGGGCCTCCTTGATTTCAGATAGTGACAGACGGCCTATGTCCCGGCCGGACAACTCGGCGTCGTGGTATATAACGAACCGGCCGTCGGCGGTCTCCCGAACGTCACACTCGATTGCATCGACCGGTATCCGGATGGCGGCTTCAAAAGATTCCAAGGTATTGTCCGGGAAATCCCTGGTAAAGCCCCGGTGGGCTACGTTGAGGACCTGCTTCATGATTTTGCCCTCCTCCTGGCGTGGTGGCCCCGTCGGTCAGGTAATCTCCCAGTCGTGGTAGCCTTGTTGGATTACCGCCAGGTACTCCCGCGAGGGTTGTGTCTCTTCCGACTGCTCCCGCTTGATATAGGCGACTGCCCGGACGGCCTCACCGTCCTCGGTGATGACCAGCACGTTTATATGGTCATAGACGGTGGGGTAACCTTCGTGTTTGTCCAGTCGTTTCAGGCACAACTCTGATATCTCGTAGACCGCTCCCGGGACTTTTTCTCCCTGGAAGGGCTTGATACTGGCGGTCCCACTCCGCCACTGCCTTGACCATCCGGTGAATATCAGCTTGTAGTTGGGCAGTACGGCGCGAAACCTGGGCTGGTTGTCAGGACAGCGCTCCGCCATCTGCTTTCGGCTCAGATTGCTGGCATAGGCAAAGTAGTACATCCTACACTCTCCGGTTGATTACTGAGATGTATTATACACCATCAGGCGCAGGACACCATGTTGTATATCACAAACGGCAGGGGTGCACCTTCTGCGGAGGCGCCGCCTCTTCTGAGAGGCGCTTCCTTTGCTATCCTCTCCGGCAAAAGGCTACAATTCTATCGGGGTGGAGCACTGATACTTCGCCCGGATAAGAGGAGGGATGCTATGGCAAAGGTACAGCTTGGTCCGGAGACGCTGGTCTATCCCATGCCGGTATTTCTGGTGGGAGCAAACGTCGGCGGGAAGCCGAATTTCATGGCAGTTGCCTGGGGTGGAATTGTCAACGGTTCACCGCCGATGGTTTCCGTGGCGATAGTCTCTCAGAGGTACACCTTCAAGGGTATTCGTGAGAACATGACGTTTTCGGTTAACATACCATCGGTCGACATGGTAAAGGAGGTGGATTACTGCGGTATTGCTTCCGGTTCCAGGGTTGATAAGGTCTCTGTCTGCGGCTTTCGTGTGTTCTACGGCAAGCTGGAGACCGCCCCACTCATCGAGCAGTGTCCCGTCAACCTGGAGTGCCGTGTGGTGCACATCATGGATATGGGGAGCAATTTGCTGGTTGTCGGCAGAATCGAAGAGACCCACGTTTCCGAGGACTGCCTTACCGATGGCAAACCGGATGTGACCAGGATTCGGCCGTTTGCCTACGTTACATCGCCGGCACAGCAGTACCAGGCTCTTGGCGACATCATTGCGGATGCGTTCAGTGTTGGTCGTGGGCTCGGGGAGAAGGTATAGGTGCTAAGGTTGAGAAAGGGAGAGCAGTCTGGCATAATCTTGATTGTGTAACGGAGAAGGAGATGGGATAGGGTTCGATGATAATTGGAATGGCGAAGGGTGCCAGCCGGGAAGCGGTGGATAACGTCGTTAAAAGGGCTGAGTCGTTGGGTCTGGGGGTCCAGTTGAACCTCGGTACGGACAGGACGGTGGTTGCTATCTTAGGGAGCACCACCGGTCAGATTTCCACGGATGTTTTCGCCGTGCTTCCCGAGGTCGAAAGTGTCACCCGCATCATGAAGCCTTACAAGCTGGCGGCTCGGGAGTTCAAGGGCAGGGACAGCCTAGTATCGGTTGACGGTGTGGAGGTCGGTGGCAAGCGTATAGTTGTCATGGCCGGGCCCTGTGCTGTGGAGAGTGAGGAACAACTCATGGAGGCAGCCCGGGCAGTGAAGGCATCCGGGGCAAGTATTCTGCGCGGCGGTGCCTTCAAGCCGAGAACATCACCTTTCAGTTTTCACGGCTTGGAGGAAAAAGGTCTGGAGTTGCTGGTCAGGGCACGTGAGGCCTTCGGAATGCCGGTGGTAACTGAAGTAGTCGACCCGCAGGCCGTCGACATGGTGGCCAGGTCCGCCAGTATCCTCCAGGTCGGTTCCCGTAACATGCAGAACTTCGCCCTGCTGACCAACGTCGGTAAGAGCAAGCGCCCCGTCGTTCTGAAGCGCGGATTTTCCTGCACCATCACCGAATGGCTTACCGCTGCCGACTACCTGCTGGCGGAAGGAAACGAGCAGGTAATCCTGTGCGAGCGGGGAATAAGGACCTTTGAGGACAGCACGCGGTTCTCGCTGGACATCTCGGCGATACCGGTGATTAAAAAGGCCAGTCACCTGCCGATAATTGTCGACCCCAGCCACGCCGCCGGTCACTACTCGCTGGTACCGGCGATAGCCAGGGCGGCAGTGGCCGCCGGTGCTGATGGACTTCTCATCGAGGTGCATCCCAATCCAAAGGAAGCCCTGGTAGACGGGCTGCAATCATTGACGCCGTCGGACTTTGCCAGGTTGATGGACCAGTTGCGAGCAGTAGCGGAGTCGGTGGGCAGGTATATCTAATGATGAGCGCTGCACGACTCCAGTGCAGGGCAGGACTGAGATTATCCGGTGAGAGGTCTATCGCCATTATCAGAAGGAACGAGTATATTCGGTATCTTACACCGATAGCATAGCGAGGTTGGCGGCGTGCAGTCAGCCGTCTCAACAAGACAGAAGGAGGGTATATGATACAAGGTATCCATCACGTAGGGATTGCAGTGCAGAGTATTGACACGGTAGCAGCTTTTCTCAAGGAGATGTTCGGGGCGGAGTTCGTCGGCGAGCGTGGCCTTGAGACCCCGGAGTTCCTGTCACGCATGGTCAAGATTGGTGGCAGTCTTTTCGAGCTTCTCGAGCCGAGGGGACAGGGTGGCCTTATCGAGCGGTACCTCAGCAGCCGCGGCGAAGGAATCCACCACTACAGCCTGCAGGTGGACGACCCGGAAGAGGTCTTCAAGCTCTGTGACGAGAAGGGAATGAAGGTGCTCGCACGCCGTTTTATTCATCCCAAGAGTGCCCACGGTATGCTGATTGAGATTATCGGTACCAACGAGAGGTTTTAATCGCAATACCGGTCAATTGGACGGCGAAAGATGGTATTGCTATAATTGGTGAGACCGGAGCAGGAGTTCCCGGATAAGTAGAAGTCGTTACCTTTTCCGGGGATAAGGGCCGGGTATTCAGGTAGCATCAGAAAGGAGAATTATGATGAGTGAAGCCACAACCGGTAAAAAACGGCTCCCCTTGAGGCGGGCAGGGTTCGTCATACCGGAGGACCCCAAGGCAGAACCATACCTTGTTGGCTGTAAGTGTGGTAACTGCGGTAAGTACTTCTCACCTCCGAGAGTCATTTGCCTCAACTGCGCGGAGCAGCAAATGGAGCCGGCGGCTCTGAGTGGTAAGGGCACGGTATATAGCTACACGATTGTCCACCAGCAGCTTCCCTTCTCCGTGGTTCAGGTACCGTACGCGATTGTTATCGTAGCCCTGGAAGAGGGATGCCAGACTCACGGGGTAGTCACCGTTAATCTGGATTCTGTGGCAGTGGGTGCGCCTATTGAGGTCTACTTTGAGAAGGTCAGAGAAGACGACGAAGGCAACGACCTGATAGTGAACAAGTTCCGTATTGTACAGAAATAATAGGAGTGTTTCGGAGGATAAGAAGTCATGAGTACTCTTGAAGCCTGGAAGAACATGAGAGAGGTTTGCATCGTCGGTATCGGGATGCACAAGTTCGGCCGCTGGCCGGACAAGAGTCCGGGTGACCTGGTGCGTGAAGCTGCCCTGGCCGCATTTGAAGACGCCGGATGTACGTTCAAGGATATCGAGGTTGGTTTCAGCGGCCGGGTGCAGTCGGTCACCGGTACCGGCCAGTACGTCTTCGGTGAATTAGGCCAGAGCGGTATCCTCATCGACAACGTGGAGAAAGCCTGCGCCAGTGCCTCGACGGCCATCCGGGTAGCCACCTGGGTGGTGGGTGCCGGCCTCTACGATGTCGCCCTGTGCACAGGGGTGGAGAAGATGCAGCGGGGTCTGCTGGGAGCACCGATGAGTGAAGCCTCGGCAAGCTACTCGCAGTTGATGGGTCTGGGCATAATGCCCGGGGAGTATGCCATGAGGGCCAGACGGCACATGAGTGAGTACGGCTCCACCCGGGAGATGTATGCCCAGGTAGCGGTGAAAAGTCACAAGAACGGGGCCTTGAACCCCTATGCCCAGTACCAGACACCGGTTACACTGGAAGAGGTGCTCAATGCACGCATGATTGCCGACCCACTCACCCTGTACCAGTGTTCCCCGTCCAGTGATGGAGCGGCGGCGACAGTGATATGTGCAAGGGAAGTAGCGCACCGCTTTCGTGGTAAACCGATAACCATTGCCGGTTGGGGCAGCGGTACCCCGTCCTACAGTCCGGTAGGGATTGGTGGTGATGTTGCCGAGGGATTCATTGCCAAAGTGAGCAAGGAAGCCTATGAGAGGGCCGGAGTCGGTCCCGAGGACGTTAATGTCTGCCAGGTGCACGATGCCTTCAGTGCCGGTGAGGTCTTTGCCGTGGAGGAACTCGGGTTCTGTCCCACCGGTGAAGGCGGCCAGTTCATCTGGGAAGGTCGGGCGGACATCGGTGGTGATAAGCCGGTTAATACCGATGGCGGTCTGGAGAGTCGGGGACATCCGATGGGGGCGACCGGTATTGCCCAGGCAATAGAGATTGTCCACCAGCTAAGGGGTGATGCCGGACCGAGGCAGGTACCGGGAAACCCCACGGTAGGCCTGCAGCACAACGTGGGCGTTGGCGGTTGTAATATCCTTATATATAAGAAATAGATGGATTTGCTCCGGACCCCATGTCCCATCTGAATATAAGGGAGAATAGGCGCAGCCGACCGTAAGGTCGGCTGCGTTGATACTTTACGCAAGCGTGACAGGTTGAAGGACGTACGTCTCGTAAGCTATACTTAGCTTAGGTAGACTCAACTTGTGCATTTTCTCATTTTGCCCAGGAGAATGGATTGCTTAAGACTCACAATTGCGGTGAACTCCGAAAGGAGCACGTCGGGAGCAAGGTAACACTGGCCGGCTGGGTCGACCGACGTCGGGACCATGGCGGACTTATTTTCATTGACCTGCGAGACCGTGAAGGGATTGTGCAGGTCGTCTTTAATCCCGACGTATCCCGCTCCAGCCACGAAACAGCGAACGACATGCGCAGCGAATACGTGGTGCAGGTTACCGGTGAGGTAGCACTGCGTCCCGCCGGTACCGAGAACAGCCAGATGCCTACCGGAGAAGTAGAGGTGATTGTCGATAGTACGACCATTCTTAATACCTCTGAGACGCCGCCGTTTTACATAAACAGGGATATAGATATTGATGAGAACCTGCGTCTCCAGTACCGCTATCTTGACCTCCGCCGCAACCGGATGACGAAGAACCTCATTCTCCGGCATCAGATAGTAAAGTACATTCGTGACTTCCTCGATACACGAGGCTTTATTGAGGTTGAGACCCCGATTTTGATAAAGAGTACACCGGAAGGGGCGCGTGACTACCTGGTGCCGAGCCGGGTCCATCCGGGTAAGTTCTACGCACTACCGCAGTCGCCCCAGCAGCTCAAGCAGTTGCTGATGGTGGCCGGTGTGGAAAAGTACTTCCAGATAGCGAAGTGCTTCCGGGATGAAGACACCCGTGCAGACCGGCAGCCGGAACATACCCAGCTCGACCTTGAAATGAGCTTCGTAGAAGAGGAAGACATTCTCCAACTGATGGAAGAATTGTTTACGTCACTGGTAGAAACGGTGACTCCCGAGAAGAAGATTATCAAACCGTGGCCTCGTCTGTCTTATGAAGACGCCATGGAGCGCTATGGTAGTGACAAACCTGACCTGCGCTTCGGTCTGGAACTTGGTGACCTGTCTGATATAGTAGCCGACTCGGAGTTTGGCGTATTCCGCGATGCTGTTGCCGGAGGCGGTAGGGTAAAAGGTATCCGCGCTCCTGGATGTGGCGGGTACAGCCGGAACCAGCTTGAAGAATTTAACAAGCTGGCAAAGAATTCCGGAGCACGAGGGTTGTTGACTATATCGCTCGGCAGCGAGTCCGGTGACCTTGATTCGCTCACTATGGATATGGTGAAATCGGTCGCTGCCAGATTTCTTACCCTGGACCAGGTAAAGGAAATAGCGCGGAAACTGGGCGCGAGCAGGGGAGACCTTCTACTGATTGCCGCCGGGGATATAAAGATGGTCGGTCGTGTCCTGAGTGATTTACGACTCGAGGTGGGCCGTCGACTTAACCTTGCCGACCCGGATACACTGGTGTTTGCCTTTGTGCAGAGCTTTCCGTTATTCAGGTGGGATGAGACTGCAGGACGCTGGGACTCGGAGCACCATCCCTTTACCGCACCAATAGATGAGGATATCCCCCTGCTGGATACTGCGCCGGGTGAGATGCACTCCAAGCACTATGATATCGTCTGTAATGGACTGGAGCTTGCCAGCGGCAGTATCAGGATTCACCGGAGTGACATACAGCGGAAGGTGTTCCAGCTGCTGGGTTATACCGACGATGAGATTGAGGAGCGTTTCGGACACATGCTTGAAGCCTTCGGGTACGGCGCGCCTCCTCATGGGGGTATCGCCCCGGGCATTGACCGCTTTGTGATGATACTTGCTGGAGAGGAGACAATCCGGGAAGTGATTGCATTCCCCAAGAATCAGAACGCCGCAGACCTTACGCTTAATGCTCCTGCACCGGTTAGCGAAGAGCAACTGGCTGAACTGCACCTGCGGCTGCGTGAGGAATGAATCACAGTCCGGCGGAACAATGAAAGTAACCAACGAGAAGACAGAGAACAACGAGACCTATTTGACCGTCGAGATGGATTCTGCTGAGGTGGAAGAGTCCTCGGCGAACGTCTACCGTCGGCTGGTCAAGCAGGTAAACATTCCCGGTTTCCGTAAGGGAAAGGCGCCGCGTCCGATACTGGAGCGGTTTGTCGGCCAGGAACGTCTGGTCAATGATATGCTGGAAGACCTGGTACCCCGGGCTTACGAGAAGGCCATTGAGGAGCAGCAGCTTGAAGCTATTGCTCAACCGAAGATTGAAGTAATCGAAACCGACCCGGTGAAGTTCCAGGCGGTGGTGCCGCTGAAGCCGGTGGTCAACCTGGGCGACTATCACCAGATTCAGGTCACCGAAGAGCCGGTGGAGGTAACCGAAGAGACCGTTGACCGGGTGATTGAAGACCTGCGCCACCAGTATGCCACCTGGGAACCGGTGGAGCGTGCTGCACAGATGGATGACCTGCTGAATCTGGACGTTGAGAGCACGATTGACGGAGAGCCGTATATCAACCAGAAGGGTGCCCGGTATCGCCTGATAGCCGATTCACAGACCCCGGCACCGGGATTTGCCGAGCAGCTCGTGGGGATGAACAAAGGTGACGAGAAGGAGTTCAATCTCCAGTTCCCTGAAGACTACTCGCAGAGTGAACTGGTTGGTAAAGAGGTTGTTTTTAAGGTAAGCGTTTCGGAGATTAAAGAGGAGAACCTGCCGGAGGTGACCGACGAGTTTGCTGCACAGGTTGAGGCTGAGATAGGGGGCGTGGAGGAGTTGCGCAACCGGATTCGTAGCGACCTCCAGAGCAGGGCTGAAGACAGGACCAGGATGGACTTCGAACAACGGGCAATCGAAGCTGTGGTGGAGGTAAGCGAGGTAGAGTTCCCGCCCGTGCTGGTGGAGACGGAGATTCACCGGCTGATGGAAGACCAGGCAAGGACTCTCCAGATGCAGGGACTTTCGTTTGAGCAGTACCTCAGGAGTGCCGGGAAGACGGAAGAGGAACTGCACGAGGAACTACACCCGACAGCAAAAAAGAGGGTGGCCGAATCGCTTGCCCTTATGAAACTCTCGGAAGAGGAGAACATCTTGGTGGAGGAGGCGGATATCGATGCTGAGATTTCCCGGGTGACCGAGGACACTGCTGAGGACAGAAAAGAACAACTGCACAAGATGCTGAATACACCGCAGATGCGGGAATCAATAAAAACGACACTGCTTACCCGGAAGACCGTGGAGAAACTGGTGGAAATCGTGCGGGATTCGGGGGAGACCGAAGCGTCGCAGAAGGAGGAGAAATGAACACCAATCCGATGAATGTTATCCCGATGGTCATTGAGACCGGGACTAGAGGAGAACGCGCTTTTGACATATACTCGCTGCTTCTGAGAGAGCGTATCGTCATGCTCGGTATGCCGATAAACGACCAGGTAGCCAACGTGGTTATTGCTCAGCTACTCTATCTGGAGCGTGAGGACCCGGACAAGGACATCAGTCTTTATATCCACTGTCCCGGTGGCATAATCAGTGCCGGACTGGCGATTTACGATACCATGCAGCTTATCCGCCCCGATGTCTCAACCATATGCGTCGGACTGGCGGCCAGCATGGGAACCCTGTTACTCTGTTCCGGAGCCAAGGGGAAACGTTTTGCCTTACCCAACTCCACCATTCACATGCACCAGGCGGCTGGTGGTGCGCAGGGACAGGCGTCGGATATTGAGATTGCTGCCCGTGAGATAATGCGGATGCAGGAGTTGATTCGGGGTATAATAGCGAAGCACACGGGGCAGACGATGGAAAAGATAGTCCACGATACCGACCGTGATTTCTACCTCGACCCCGCGCAGGCAGTCGAGTACGGGATAGTCGATGAAATCCTGACCAAGCCGAGCGTGGACAAGGACAAGGAAAAGGCCAAGAAATAGTCACAGAAGGTATTACGCCAAGATGCCGGTGGGCTTGACTACACGGCAGCCTTATACTTCGCGTAACTCGGTGCTCGGCAGGGTCTCCCCGGGTAAAAGCTGGTCTACCCTGTACTGAAGCTCTTCAAACTCGTGCCGGACAGCCTTAATCTCCCCCCGGTCCTCAGTGGGCTTCGTTATCTCGTAGCTACTATTCTTATCGGGTTCACCAGCCAGAATATCCAGCGTAATCCTGGCGTCGGCAGCGACGTCGAGCACTTCCGATGCGTGGCTGCTCCTCATGTCGGCTCCCCGGGTACGGTAGACCTCACCCTCGACACTAATCCTGGCCCACGTCCTCACCATCCGCGTCCGGCTCCTTATCAGCGGCATCCCCAGTGGAATCAGTAGTATCGTCACGCAGAGCAGGGTGCCCACCAGAATACGGAGGAACCAGAACGAAGACAGCCTCTGACGGTCCTTGTGGCCAACGAGCCAGTCGCTGAAGGTAGCCGTGCCCTCGATGGGACTCTCAGCAAGTAGCAGTTCATGGTATTCATGGGCAAAGCCGCTGTCCTCCAGAAAATCATGGAGCGACCGCCACAACTTTCTCGGGGAGCCGGTCCGTACATCCCATCTGCCGGAGAATGGGGTCACTATTCGTTCGGACATGATATTCTCCTTGCCGTGCCCGCTGGCATAGTCAGGTTATGCACCTGTCAGCCGGTACTCCCGGCTACAAGCTCGTCAATCTCGGAGGTCAGGTCATAGCCGTCGATAACATTACCTTCGGCGTCCGTGATTTTATGGTTCGGACCTATCCTGACCTTTCCCTGGCTGAATGCCCGGATGGTGGACAGTACCAGTGGGACCTCACGGACAACCCCGTTCTGCCGTATGAGCTTGAATAAGGGGTTGTTCTCACCCTGCGTAGCGCGTACCTCGCCGAGGGAGCGCTGCCTGGTATCCCGCCAGTGTTCGTCGAAGTCGCCGCCCTTTATCGGGAACTTGCAGTAGGTTACCACCGGCCCTTCGTCCAGCTCGGGGATGGCCAGGTGCATCATCGCCCCGGTCTCGTCGGCCCCGGTCTCGATGAGCTTCCAGATAACGTCCTGCCACATCAGGCCGAGAGGTCCATCCGGGGCTGCCGGATGAAGATTGATTATATTATACCTGCGGGCTATTTCTTTACCGAGGATAAGCAGGTAACCGGCCAGCACACAAAGGTCGGGTTGGAAGTCCCTCAGGCGGGCCATACTCTCTTTATCGTAGTCGAGCCGCCACTGCGGCATCGGCGACCCCGGTGGTGGAGTGCGCTCGCCCCTGGCACGGCGGTATTTCTGGTAGGAGAAACAGACCAGGGGAATCCCGTAGTCCTCGACCATCCGGAGAAACTGGTCGGTAGGTTCGGTCTCACCACGTTCACGGCTGCAGAAGACGAACTCTATCTCTGCTTCGAGTTCACCCGAGGTTATGGCAGACTGTGCAGCCCGGAGAAGCCCCTTAGAACCTTCACCTCTGCCCGTGGAGAACCAGCCCAGTTTGTACATCTCCGTCCTCCTTCGAAATACCCCTGTAAGGAGGCCCTCCTTGAGAAGCCTGTCCTCAGAAGGCCCTCATGAGTTTAGCCCAGAGGGTGCGGAAGTGGACGAGAGGATTTGACCGGAATCCTCGTATCTTGCCTTTTGCCAGTGCCCGGAGGTACCCTTCCTTGTCACTGAATTCGGGCATTTCCACATATGCGTTGCCTATCTCTGCCGGGGAATGAGCATCGCTGCCGGCAGATTTAACAATACCATGTCTGTCAGCAAATGTTGTTGCCTTTGTTGTCGGCCAGGGAAAAGGGCATCTGGCGTTGAAGGCTTCGATAATGTCTATCTCACCCACAAGCTCTTCGACTTCTCTCTGGTTCATTCTCAGACCACGAAAGGTATCGAATGGGTGCGGTATGCAGACCAGGGCATCCTGCGCACGGATACGCTCTATTGCCTCCCTGGCCGATTTGCAAGTGGGTATGGTCTGCTTGAGAAAGACGCCCATTATTTCACCTTGTGGGGTCAGAATCTCCTCGGCAACCAGCACTGTAAAGGGGGCTAACTCCTGCATCTGCAGTGCCCCCTCGACGGTGCCATGGTCGGCAATGGCAATGCAGTTTATGCCCAGTTCATTACAGCGAGTGATGATACTCTCCAGCGGTGTATTGCAGTCCATGGAATACTTGGTGTGAATATGCAGGTCAGCTTTAAGCAACTCAAGCAGCCCTTTCCAGATAGACCCCCGTTCGGGTGTCCACCTTGATAACATCTCCCTGATTAACAAATAGAGGTACCTGGACGGTGATACCCGTTTCCAGCGTGGCGGGCTTGGTGCCCGAGGTTGCGGTATCTCCCTTGAAACCGGGGTCGGTAGCTGTTACCTCAAGCTCAATCGTAATCGGCAATTCGACACCAATCACCTGTCCTTTGTAGTTCGACATCTGGAGTGACATACCCTCCTTCATGTAGTTGATGGCATCACCAAGCTGGTCGGTACCAAGGGAGGTCTGCTCATAGTTCTCCTGGTCCATGAAGTAGTGGATGTCCCCATCCTGGTACAGGTATTGCATTTCCCGAAGTTCGATGCGTGCCCGGACCAGTTTATCGGCCGATTGAAAAGACCGTTCAAAGGTATGTCCACCCTGGACATCACGCAATTTCACCTTTGCCAGGGCGGTCCGTTTCTGCTTGATGTGCTGGTAGTCCATTACCTGGTAGAGCTTCCCGTCCAGTTCAATAACTACGCCCTTTCTCAATTCGGAACCGCTTATCATATCAGACTTTACCCTCCGGTCATATTCAGTTTCATTGCCCTGGAAAGCAGCCTTGCCTTACCGTTTTCCATGACTGCCAGGTCTTCAATTCTCACCCCTCCCCAGCCGGTGAGATAGATTCCGGGTTCAATGCTGAAGACCATGTTCGCTCCCAGTGCACCGGTGGTGTTCGGACCGAGACGTGGCTCCTCGTGTGCCGCCAGCCCGACGCCGTGGCCGAGGGAGTGCCCGAATGCTTCACCATATCCTGCTTGCTCGATTACCTTGCGAGAAATGTTGTCCGCTTCGTGGCCACTGATGCCTTCCCGGATGCCCTCGATTGCTGCCATCTGGGCTTCCAGAACGGTATTGTAGACCCGCCTGAAAGTATCATCCGGCGTGCCCAGGCAGAGTGTACGGCTGAGGTCGCTGCAATAGCCGCCGACTCTGGCCCCCATGTCGATGACTATCGGTTCGCCTGCCTGAATCCGGCGGTCGGAAGGGTGGTGGTGGGGCAGGGCGGCATTGGGGCCGGAGGCGACAATGATACTGAACGGCATTCCTTCGCTGCCGGACTCCCGCATGGACTTCTCCAGTTCCCAGGCGACCTCCTTCTCCGTTATCCCCGGTTGCATTCTGTCCGCAACCTGTTCAAGGGCGTTATCGGATATCGCAGCGGCTTGAGATATTGTATCAATCTCGGCGGGTTCCTTGGTAGCCCGTAGCGACTCCACCATTCCGTCGACAGGGGCAAGGTCAAGGTCTGGGTTGGTCTCAGCCAGCACTTCGGTCAGTTGTCGGTGCAGGACGAAGCTGACATCCCTGGCCTCAAAACCGAGCTTGCCGGAGTCCACCTCGGCAACAAGCCCGGGAAGCCAGGCGGATATCGGGCCGGTTATCTGGAAGATGCTGAAGTCAGGTGCTTGCCTTTCCGCCTGCTCTGTGTAACGGAAGTCGGTGGCCAGGGTTGCGCCGTCGGCAGTGACTAGCAGGTAGCCCGCCGAGCCATCGAATCCGGACAGGTAGAACCGGTTCTCTGGCTGCGAGACAAGAATGGCAACAAGCTCCTGCCCGGCAAGCTCCCGGCGGAGGTTAGTTAATCTGCTGTTCAACCTGTTCATCCTCTTTCTGAGGTTTCGCCAGCGGGTGGGCTGAGAGATATACCTTCCGGGCTTGACTCTTACTAACTTGAGTGTATATCTGTGTAGAAGAAAGGTCGGCGTGTCCCAGAAGCTCCTGGACTACCCTGAGGTCGGCACCACCATCCAGCATATGGGTGGCGAAGGTATGACGCAGTATGTGAGGGTGTACCCTCCGGCCAATACCGGCGGCACGGGTATACTTCTCCAGTATCTTCTGTACCATTCTTTCAGTAAGCCGTTCTCCCTGGCGACTCACGAAAAGGGCATTTCCGCTCTTCTCGCCTGGAAGCTCCGGCCTGCCGTAGTCAAGGTAAGCCGTAAGGGCCCGGGCGGCCGGTTTCCCAATGAGGACCATACGTACCTTCGAACCCTTACCCTGCACTTGGATTTCATTCGTGGCAAAGTCGACCTGTTCGCGGTCAAGGTTTGCCACCTCACTGACCCGGAGTCCCGAGGCATAGAGCAACTCCAGCAGGGCGCGGTCGCGTAATCCTTCGGCCTTTGACAGGTCCGGCGCTTCCAGGAGCCGCACTACTTCCTCGACAGATAGGATTGAGGGCAGGTATTGGTCACGCTTGGACGAGATAATCATCTCAGCAGGATTTGATGGGAGAATTTCCTCCCGTACAAGGTACTTGAAGAAAGACTTTATTGCCGATAGTCTCCGGTTAATACTGTTTCTGACGACACCCTGCTCCATCAACCAGCCGAGGTAGTCACGAATGACCTGTCTGTCAACCTGGTCCAGTGTATCCACATTCTTCAGCCTGAGAAACTGGAAGAAGCCTTTCTGTCCTTTCTCGGTGGTACCGCCGAGCAGGTCGGTTGCATAGTTGCGCACCGTATACCGGGAGGCGTTCTTCTCCGCGGTCAGGTAGTCGATGTATCGGTCAAAGATTTGTTGCATGTATCCGGTCCTGCGGCAGCTTCTCTCTATGCCCGCACTTGGTACATTTTGCCTCGGTATTCCGGTATTCGGTCATGATGGAACCGCATTGCGGACACGGCGTGGGGAGTGGTTTCACGAATATGGCGAAGTCACATTTCGGGTAGTTAGAGCAGCCGTAAAAAGTGCGTCCTTTCTTGCTTCTTCTCTCCACCAGGTCACCGCCGCACTTGGGGCACTCAACCCCGGTCTTTTTTTGATAGGACTTGGTATGTTTGCAGTCAGGGTAACCGGTGCAGGCCAGGAACTTCCCGAAACGACCGGTCTTCACCGCCAGTGGTTTGCCGCATTTAGGGCAGGTCTCCTCGGTCAACTCTACGGGAAGCTCCACCCGCTCCATGACCTGCGAGGCATTGCTGAGACTCTTTTCGAAGGGGGTATAAAAGCCCTGGACGACATCTACCCAGTTGCCTTTGTCGCTGGCTATTTCGTCGAGTTCGTCCTCCATACGGGCGGTGAACTCAATGTCGACGATATCCGGGAAATGCTGACTTACCAGGTCGCTGACTATCATGCCCAGTTCGGTGGGCTGGAGTATCCCCCTGGTCCTGGTGACATACTCGCGTGTCTGGATGGTGGAGAGTGTGGGAGCGTAGGTACTGGGACGCCCGATGCCGTACTGCTCCATCATCCTGATTAGGCTGGCCTCGGTGAAACGCGGTGGCGGCTGTGTGAAGTGCTGTTCCGGGAACAACCCGAGCAGGTCCAGCGCATCCCCCTTTTTCAGGGTGAGCAGGGGAGAACTGGCCACAGGTTCCTCTTCGTCCCTGTCTTTCTCCTCGGTATAGAGAACGGTAAAGCCGGCAAACCGGTTCACCGAACAGGAAGCCCGCATTAGATAGCTCGTCCGGTACTCGCGACAATCAGCCTGTATATCAACCGTGGTACTGTCGTAGACGGCTGCTGCCATCTGGCTGGCGACCATCCTTTTCCAGATAAGCTCATATAGTTTGTACTGGTTGCTGGTGAGGTACTGCTTGACACGGGACGGTTCCCGGTGAATCCTGGTGGGACGGATTGCCTCGTGTGCCTCCTGCGCTCCCTTGACCCTTCGGGAGAAGGAGCGGGCGTGCGGCGGAAGGAAGTCAGCACCATATCGACTGCTGATGAATTCCCTGGTCTCGACCACCGCCGGACGGGCTACCTGGACGGAGTCGGTACGCATGTATGTTATCAGCCCCACACTTCCTTCGTCACCAATCGGGAGACCTTCGTAGAGCTGCTGTGCCAGGGCCATTGTCTGTTTTGCGCTGTATCTGAGTTTGTGGTAGGCTTCCTGCTGGAGCGTACTGGTTATGAAGGGAGGTGCAGGCTGGCGGGTCACCTTCCTGGACTTTGTCTTGTGGACGCAATAGTCACTATGTTCAAGTCGGGAGCCGAGTTTATCGGCTTCGTCCTTGGTGTGTATGTCCAGTTTGGTGCCATCCAGAAGGCCCGCCAGCGCTGCCCGAAAGATGTTCTCTTTCTTAGCTTTGCCGTTGCTTCGGTGCAGTTCAGCTTCAATGCTCCAGTATTCTACCGGGTCGAAGTTCTCAATCTCCCGTTCCCGGTCAACTATCATTCGTAGTGCCACCGATTGCACCCTGCCGGCTGACAGGCCACGCCTGACCGTTTTCCAGAGTAACGGGCTTATCTTGTAGCCTACCAGACGGTCCATGATGCGCCTGGCCTGCTGGGCGTTTACCAGATGCATATCAATCGTGCGGGGATGCTTGAAGGCTTGCTTGATAGCGTCTTCTGTGATTTCGTGGAAGACAACGCGGTGTAAGGGTTTATTATTCGACTGTATAACTGAAGCCAGGTGCCAGGATATGGCCTCACCTTCACGGTCGGGGTCGGTAGCCAGATACACCGTAGTTGCCTTCCTGGTGGCGTCCTTGAGTTCCTTTACCGTCTTGCTCTTGTCCCGGGGCACTACGTACTTCGGCTCGAAGCCGTTTTCCACGTCCACACCCAGGCGGCTCTTAGGCAGGTCCCGGATATGACCCAGGGACGCCTTGAGTTCATAGTCGCTGCCCAGTATTCTGCCCAGGGTCCTGGCTTTGGCCGGCGATTCTACTATGACAAGGTTTATCTTTTTCTGTTTACTCAACTTTTATCCTGTATTCCTGCCTTGCTTCCCGAGCAAGGACATATTTCATACTTCCTATTGTCCTGACCAGACCCTTCAACTCCATCATCGCCAGGGTGCTACTGACTGTTGAAACAGGCAGACCGCTGGCACGGCAGACCTCGTCAACATGCGTGGGCTCGGCGGACAGTTGCTTGAGAAGGAGCGACTCGGTATCCGATTCCGGCAGGACCTCTTTCATCTCAATCTGCTGGGCAACCGCCCCGAGGTTCAGTTCCTCCAGTATGTCCCGGTAGTCGCGGACCAGCTTGGCACCCTCCTGGATGAGGCGGTTGGTACCCCGGCTGGCCGGAGAAAGTATGCTACCGGGGACAGCCAGGACCTCCCTGTTCTGCTCCAGTGCCATGTTGGCGGTGATAAGGGCACCACTGGTCGTTCCCGCCTCGACGACGAGGACGCCGAGACTAATACCGCTGATAATCCGGTTGCGACGCGGGAAATACTCCGGTTTTGGCCGTGTGCCCAGCGGGAACTCGCTGATGAGTGCACCATGCTGTGCGATTCGTCGGGCTAGGCTGGTGTTCTCAATGGGGTACACAATATCCAGTCCGTGAGCAAAGACGGCGATACTTCTACCACCGGCATCAAGGGCGCTGCGGTGCGCTATGGAATCTATTCCCTTGGCAAGACCGCTGGCAACGGTAATGCGGCTCCCGGCCAGGTCAGCCACAATCTCCTCGGTCACCTGTCTCCCGTATGCACTCGCCCGCCGGGTACCGACAACCGCCAGGCACCACTCGTCCTCGGGGAGCAGGGAGCCATGGATATAGAGTACCGGGGGATAGTCATGGATTTCCTTCAAACGAGAAGGGTAAAGTGCGTCGTGCCAGGTGAGTACCTGTACCCCGTACCGCTCCAGCTTCTCCATCTCTGCTTCCAGGTCAACTCTTGGGCGCCAGGACACGATGGCACGCACCACGTTCTTGTCGAGTCCGGCCCGGATATACTCGTCGGGTCCCGCTTTCCAGGCATCTTCCAGGTTGCCAAAGTGGGCTTCCAGCCGGTTGAGCCGGACACGACCAATGCTGGGGATGAAGCTGAAGCCTATCCAGTACTTGATATCTTTCTTGCTGATTTCCAAAGCATAATTATTCTAGCACAGGGGGTAAGTGACGGCAATTGACTCATGGTCAGGGTGCTGACCAGGCCTAGTCCCTGCTTCTCCGTATGAACAACGCACAAATGATTGTGACCGCCACCATTGTTACCGCAACCACGCTATAACCTGTCTGGAAGCCAAAATTGTCGAAAAGGTAGCCCATGACGGGCATGATAAGGCCGGGTCCTCCGCGGCTGGCAAAGTAGTAGAAGCCCAGTACCGTAGAGCGATTGCGCTTTGAGGTGTGGGCGATAATGTAGGACTCCGAGACCGGCATACCGATGTACTGGCAGGTGCCCATCAGCAGTAGCACCAGCGACAGGCCCCAGCCAAAGGATACATAGTTGAGCAGGTAGATAGCCGGTCCGGCAATCAGGCACACTGTCAGCATGACCGGCAATTTGCCAAGTCGGTCCGAGAGGTAACCGCCCAGGGGACCGGCCACGAGTCCGGCGAAATGGGCCACAGCCAGAAGACCGGCGGCGGCTTCGTTGCTGGCTCCCAGACGGTCCACAGCATAGACCGGAGTGAAAGAAATCGAAGAGAAAAGCAGTACCTGGAGAACTACGCCGAGTGCTGTGAAGGGCAGCAGGTGTCGCATACCACCCTTAGCAGACGATGTATCCACAGAGTCGTCGGTCGCTCCTGGTTGCGGTCTGCCCGTGTATCCCCGCCGGCCCAGGAGCACGTACAGTACGATGCCGAAAACAAGTGTGGGAATGGAAAGCGAAATAAAGGTGCCCCGCCAGCCGATGGCACCGGCAATACCGGCAGCGATAAGCGGAGTCAGAAAGAAACTGGCTGTGCCTCCTATCTGGTGGATGCCCAGGGCACTGCCACGGTTTCTCTCGTCAACCGATGCTGATACCAGGGGTGAGGCGGCGGGGTGGTAGCCGCCTCCAGTCAGTCCCAGCAATACCAGGCCGATGGCTATAAACACGTAGGTCGGCGAGAAACCGGTAAGTAGACCGGCGGCAGCCACACCGGAGATGCCCACAACAATCAGGTTACGGGGGCCGATACGGTCAGCCAGCCAGCCTCCGGGCAACTGGCCGATGCCGTAGGGCAGGTTGTAGGCTGAACCCAGAAACCCAAGTTGCATCTTGGTGAGAACGAAATCGTCCCGAATGAAGGGCAGGAGCGGTGTCAGCAGCGCCCCCACAACGTGATGGCTGAAGTGCGCCAGCACAAAGAGGGGCACCAGGCCGGTAAAAAATGAGCGGAGACGGGGCCCCAACCGGGAAAGAAATGAACGATTGTCAGTGTTCTCTATCGCGGGTATCCTTTCAGAACAGTTCCGTGGGCTGGCGGAGAGGGTGGGATTCGAACCCACGGTAGCACGAAGCTACACGCGCTCTCCAGGCGCGCCTGATAGACCACTCCAGCACCTCTCCTCGACTGAAAGCCCATACGATAATCGCTGTACCGACACCATGGCGGAGAGGGTGGGATTCGAACCCACGCTGCGCTTGCGCACAGACCGCTTTTCGAGAGCGGCACCATGAACCACTCGGACACCTCTCCATGCCTGCTCTAGAAGCTGATATTACCCTTATGAGACCTTTCGTAAGTAGACATAACTAATAATTGCTAATAAAGCTTTTCAACAGGCTCATTTTCACTAGTGTTAGTATACTTGGGGGATACCAGTTTATCAAACTGAGCGGCGGCAGCCTCTGGAAGTCCAGGGGATACGTGGCTGTAGGTATCAAGAGTTATCTGTATGCTGGCATGGCCTAACCGCTCCTGGACTATCTTAGGGTGTACGCCTTGCTTGAGCATTAAAGAGGCATGGGTGTGTCTACCATCATGGAAGCGGATCGGGCGGACACCAGCACGGGCGGCCAGCATAGTCCAGGCACGACTAACTGTATTAGGACGTAAAGGCTTACCTTCCAGGGTACTGAATACTAGGTTATCATCTTTTAGTGGTACTCCCAGCTTGGCCCAGGTTTGACCTGCCCCCTGAAAACCGGTCCAGGTAAAATGTTAGAGTTGGACGGGTTTGGACTTGCCCCCATTACTGTACCACCTGCAATGTTAGTTTTGCGGGTTCTACGGCCATTTTAGCCGCAGCGAACTCCAGTGGAGCCAGGTTGCCCAAGGCTCCATGGGGCCGCTCCCTATTATAGTGCTCTCGCCACGATTCTGCTTTCTCCTGGGCATCTTCAAGCGACAGGAACCAGTTCTCATTGAGGCACTCCTGCCGGAAGCGCCCGTTGAATGACTCGATGAAGGCATTGTCCGTAGGCTTCCCAGGCCGGCTGAAATCAAGCTCAACACCATTCAGGTATGCCCACTGATCAAGTATCCTCGAGGTGAACTCAGGTCCGTTGTCCACCTTGATCGTCCCGGGCAAGCCTCTTTCCTCGGCGACCCTCCGCAGTACCTCCGCCACCCGATGCACGCCGATGCTCATCGCCACCTATTCCATAACTGGAAGTCACCATTTCGCGAGAGAGGGCTAGCCGGGCGTAACAGACGAGCATAAGAAGCACAATAGCAAGCTGAGAATGGTTCCTTTTTGTCTCTTAATCTCACGCCTAGCCGTCACACGTGACATTGAGCGGACCCTTTTTCGTGGCTTTCACGGGAGACTCCTTCGCTTGACGTCCTTAGCTACCAGTCATAGACTGTGGGCACTGAAACAGTACGAGGGGCGTTCGCAATGAAGTGTCCAAAGTGCCAGATAGAGAACCCGGAAGGCGTATGGACAGTGTCCTCCGAGTATGGTAGACTTGCACAAAATACAGGATTAGGAGGAACATATGAAACGGCTTTCTCTCTGTATCGTTGTCATGGTGGCGTTGGCGGTACTCGGCCTGCTGGCCGGCTGCGCCCAGGAGACGGAAACGATACGTGTCGCCACTGATGCCACTTGGCCGCCCTTCGAGTCTGTCAACGAACAGACCAAGGAGATTGAGGGATTCGACATTGACCTGATGAAGGCCATCGCTGAAGAGGCCAATCTGGAAATCGAGTTCGTCAACGTGGGGTGGGACCCGCTTCTGGCCGGAATGGCCCAGTGCCAGTATGACGCTGCCATCTCCGCAATGACCATCACCGAGGAACGCGCGAAGGAGTTTCTCTTCTCAGATCCCTACTTCAACGCGGGCCAGCTGGTGACGGTGCAGAAGAGCAACACCGACATAAGCAGCAAGGATGACCTGGGTGGCAAAGTCGTCGGGGCACAGATCGGGACGACCGGGTCCTTTGAGGTGGAGAAGATAACGGGCGCGACCCTCAAGACCTACGATGATATCGGTCTGGCTTATCAGGACTTGATGAACGGGCAGATCGATGCGGTCATCGCTGACAACCCGCTGGCTCTGGAATACGTGGGCACGAACCCGACCAAGCTCAAGGCCGTCGGCGAGGTCTTCACCGACGAGAGCTACGGTATCGCGATCTGCAAGACCAAGGGAGACTTGCAGACGAAGATCAACTCCGGCTTGAAAGCCGTTATGGCGCAAGGCCTGATTGACGAACTGATCGAGAAGTGGCTTTCGGGCGACTAGGCCAATAGGATACGGGTAGGCCCCCGAGAGGGGCCTACCGAGCTACTCCAAACAGTCTATGACAGAACAACCGAAGCCCAGTTCCAGCGGAAGCAAGCTGACCTACGCCCCTGGTGCCGAGCCGACCATGCGCATTGACCCCTGGTGGGGTCTGGTGGCCCTCGTGGTCGTCTTGATTGTGGTTCTGGTCACGGTCAGTGCTGACCCCTTCAGGAACATCCTCCTCTTCGTGCGCGATGGAATCGCCGTCACCGTTCTCATAACGGTGGCGGCATTCGTTCTCGTCCTGATATTGGGACTGTTCGGGGGACTGGGTCGGCTCTCGCGGAGCCGCTTCATCTATGCGGCCGCCACGTTCTACGTCGAGGTGGTGCGGGGCATCCCTCTTCTCGTACAGCTGATCTGGTGGTACTTCGCGTTTCCCGTCGTGATCCAGCAGACTGGGCGTTGGCTCGGTATCTCTGCCCTGGAGAACTACCATGCCAACGCAATCTTCACCGCCATCCTCGCTATGACTGTGTGCTACGGGGCCTACATGAGCGAGATCTACCGCGCTGGTATTCAAAGCATTCCCAGAGGACAGATGGAAGCCGCCCGTAGCCTGGGAATGACATACTTCCAGGCCATGCGACACGTCATCCTGCCACAGGCAGTCCGCATCGTTCTGCCGCCGGTCGGCAATGAGTTCATTGCCCTGCTCAAGGATTCTTCCCTGGTTAGCGTGGTAGCTGTGAGCGATTTGACCCGTCGCGGGCGTGAGTTCATGGCTACACACTTCAACCCCATCGAGGTCTGGACAATGGTTGCCCTGCTGTATCTAGTGATGACTTTGCTATCAGGACGTGGCGTAGCCTGGTTGGAGAAAAGGACTCGGTTTGAGAGATGAATTCACCAGAACCCATTATCCATATTGAGGATGTTCACAAGCACTTCGGCAGAGTCCATGCACTTCGAGGAGTGAGTCTCGATGTGCATAGAGGGGAGGTCGTCGTGGTGATCGGTCCCTCCGGGTCAGGTAAGTCCACCCTGCTGCGCTGCATTAACCGTCTCGAGGAATACGATGCCGGAAGAATAGTCGTGGACGGCGTTGTCCTCGATGAGGCTCAGAGCATCAACACCACGCGCCAGGAGATCGGAATGGTATTCCAGTCGTTCAACCTCTTCGCCCATCTGACGGCGATGGAGAACCTGACTCTGGCACAACGCGTGGTGCGCAAGCGTCCCAAAGAGGAAGCACGGAGGACTGCACTTGACCTCCTGGCCAAGGTCGGAATCCCGGACAAGGCCTCGGCTCACCCTATCCAGCTCTCCGGAGGCCAGCAGCAGCGCGTAGCTATCGCGCGGGCCCTGGCCATGAATCCCAAGATCATGCTGTTCGACGAGCCAACCAGCGCACTCGACCCCGAGATGATCAAAGAGGTCCTGGATGTTATGTTGAGTCTGGCCCGCGAGGGGATGACCATGGTTGTCGTCTCGCACGAGATGGGGTTCGCACGCGCCGCCGCCGACCGCATGATTCTCATGGATGAGGGTGAGATCATCGAAGAAGCCACGCCCGAGAAGCTGCTTGCCTCCACCCACGAGCGCACGAAGCTGTTTCTCAGTAAGGTGCTCCACATGTAGACTGTCACCGTGAATGGTGCGGTCTTGAGTCATTCCAGGGGCATCGCCCGTGCCCATACAACGGAACCTGTACTTATCCTGACCTGCCCCCAAGATGTGGAGCTGACTGGATAGCTACAGGAGCTGGTGGCTGGTAGCCTTTGGCTGAGTGCGGTCGGTGTCCAGAGAAAAGGTCCGCTCAATGTCACGTGTGACGGCTAGGCGTGAGATTAAGAAATAAAAAGGGAATCTTTTTCTCTGAGGTAACAATCCGCTACTTTGTGCAGTCGGATTATTTCAGAGTGGCTCAAGGCTTAACAGGATGAGTTCTTGCGTAATACCCTAAACAGTCTGACGAGCAATATCGAATGCAGCCCTCTAATCAGAGTACTCTCCCAGAATACTTTCATTCCTCTTTGTTAGCTTTAGACACCAACGTATCGTCCGCAGCCAAAGCCTTCGCCCAGTTTGCACCACACGCAGCTACCTAGTATCTCGTCGGCGAGCATAAGCTGCGATTCGCATTTGCCGCAGAGGTATTCTTCACCGGGTCTCATGGGACCGTCGCAGGGAGGAATGGTCATAGGGCAAATCTGGACGCAGTTACCGCATTGCTTGCAGAAATCGGGGTGTATACCGAAGGGATAGTCCACGTGGCGGTCCTTGCCTCGCCCGACAAAGCCGATCGCTCGGGCTTGCCAGACCTCGGTGCAAACCCGAACGCAGCGTCCGCATAAAACACAGTCCTCGTTCCGAAATGGATACCGGACCTCCTTGACGCCACAGCGTAGGGCAATGTCCTGAATGGCACGGGAGTTAGGGGCTTGGGCTACCAGCAACTCCGCTAGGTTGCGGCGTAGTTTCCGGATTTTATCCGTATTAGTCATAATCACCATGCCTTCCTTCACATTCAAGGTGCAAGAAGCGGTGACCTTGGAATATCCGTTGACCACGTGTTCGACAATGCACAGCCGGCATGCACCGATGTCAGACAGATAAGGAACATGACACAGATGGGGAATGCAGATGCCATATTCGATGGCTGTGTCGAGCACACTAGTCCCCTTGACCGCGTGAATGATTGCCCCGTCTATGTTAACGTTGACATGTTGCTGCATCTTAATACCTCGTTTTCTCAGGCGACTTGAATCGCATCAAACTTGCACTCGCTTCGGCAGATCCCGCATTTCTGACAGAGTTCGGCATCAATAACATGAACCTGTTTTTTCTCACCGGTGATCGCCCCGTGGACACATCCGCTTATACAGACACCGCAGCCAGTACATTTGTCCGGATCAATCGAGTATGTAATTAGGGCCTTGCACACCCCGGCCGGACATTTCTTTTCGTCGATGTGTGCCTCGTATTCCGGGCGGAAATAGCGTAAGGTGGTGAGTACTGGATTGGGCGCGGTCTTGCCTAGCCCGCACAGGGCAGTCTGTGAAACAGTAGCAGCCAACTCCTCCAGGAGATCAAACTGCTCCGGTTTCCCCCGGCCTTCGGTGATGTCTGTGATTATCTCAAGCATACGGTCAATCCCCAGCCGGCATGGTAAGCACTTGCCGCACGACTCGTCCTGCAGGAAGGTTAGAAAATACTTGGCTACGTCCACCATGCAGGTCTCATCATCCATTACCACCATACCACCCGAGCCGACCATAGAGCCGGCTTCGGAAAGTGCGTCGAAGTCGACCGCCAGGTCAAACTTATCCACCGGAAGACACCCGCCTGATGGTCCGCCGATCTGAACCGCCTTGATAAGATTGCCGTTGACCGCACCCCCGCCGATGTCAAACACCACCTCGCGGATAGTTGTGCCCATGGCTACTTCAACCAGACCAGTGTTCTTGATGCGGCCGGTTAGAGCGAGGATCTTGGTACCTTTACTCCCTTGTGTTCCCTTCGAGGCAAACCATGATGAACCATTCAAGAGGATGGCTGGGACGTTAGCCCAGGTCTCGACGTTGTTGAGGGTTGTTGGCTTGTGATAAAGACCGTCCACAACCGTATGGACATCCTTGGCTCGGGGCTCGCCGACTTTGCCTTCTATGGAAGCCATCAGAGCTGTTGATTCTCCGCAGACAAAGGCTCCTCCACCCCGAGCAATGTCCACATCGAATGAAAAGGAAGAACCCAGGATACTGTCTCCGAGAAGGCCGAGTTCGCGGGCTTGCTCAACGGCAATTTGAGAATGCTTAACCGTGAGTGGATATTCGTTGCGTACGTAGATGTATCCCTTACGAGCGCCGACAGCCTGGGCCCCAATCATCATGCCTTCCAAAACAAGGTGCGGATTACCCTCGAGTACGCCCCGGTCCATATAAGCCCCGGGGTCGCCCTCGTCCGCGTTGCAGATTACGTACTTTTCGTCCCCGGGCGCCTCCCAACACTCTTCCCACTTGCGCCCGGTCGGGAAACCGCCGCCACCACGTCCCCTTAGTCCCGAGGACTTGATTTCATTGATAATCTCCTCCGGAGTCACACCGTTAAGCACTCTGGCGAGAGTAGAATATCCGCCGGCCACGATGTAATCCTCGATTGAGCACGGATCAACCATGCGGTTCTGGGACAGGATCTGCTGGTCCTGCGCCCGGTAAAAGGGAATCTCCGCCTCAGTTCGAATTCTTTCGCCCGAAACTGGGTCCATATAAAGCAGGCGCTCAACCAACTCGCCCTTCATTACGGTCTGGTATACTATCTCAAAAGCATCCTCCGGCGAGACCTTGCAATAAAACACATTGCCCGGCTCGATGACCATGACGGGACCTTGCTCACAAAAACCGTGGCATCCGGTGACACACAGGCGCACGCTCTGGTCCAGTCCCTGCCGGGATAATTCGTCCCTGACCGCGTTAATTACGGCCTGGGACCCGGAGGGCTGACAGCCAGGCCCTCCGCACACCATCACCGTCGTAGTAATGCTTTGCCGTTGCTCCCGGAGTTGCTCACGTAAGTGTTCAAGTTCGCGGTAACTATTGAGCCTTGACATCTTGGTTATCCTCCGTTTCTTGGCTGCTAAGGGTCTCAATTACTTTACGGAGCTTCCCGGGTGTCATATGGTGATGATAGGACCCGTTTTCCGTGACGATTGGTCCCAGCGCGCAAGCACCCAGGCAATTAACATGCTCGACAGAGAAAAGACCATCGGAGGTTACCTCGCCTGGTCTTACTCCAAGTTGCCCGGTAGCCTGGTCGAGGAGAAGGCGGGCGCCACGTACATGACAGGCTGTGCCCATGCACATAGTAAGGACATTCTTGCCGGATGGTTTCAATCGAAAAGCCCTATAAAAAGAAGCTACCCGGTAGACTTCTATGAGCGGCACACCTAGATCCTGGGACACGGTCTGTATGGCCTCTTTGGAAATGTAACCGTAGTCTTTCTGAACGTCCTGAAGCACTTCAATGAGTTGATTCGGTTGACTGCGACGTCCTTCCACGATTTGATCGAGCGTTCGGGGCGGCATAATGACCTCCTTCGTTCCGGAGTCTGCTTGATAATTATCAAGATACCTGATAGGATCAACGATGTGAATACGGAATAAATGCACCCATACTACCTACGCTAACTAGGCATTATCCTTGGCGTATCCATACCCGGTAGCTGCTCGTCCAGAAAACGCAGGCAAGCGGAGGTATCCAATGGTGAATAGAAGGACTTCTCCGGCTCCAGAAGACAGTCAGCGTCTGCCTTTCCCCTCGAAAGACCTGGCGCTCTTGTGGCGAATCCCGTTTCCCACCGAGACCGAGCCCGACAGAATCGAGTTCGCGCTGCGCGAGCGCATCAAGGAGTTGAACTGCCTTTATGGGGTTTCTCAACTGGCCGAGCGCAATCTTTATTCTATTGACGATCTGCTGCAGGAGCTTGTGAATTTTCTTCCCTATTCATGGCAGTATCCGGAAATCACCTGCACCCGGATCTTCTTTAAGGGAAAAACATTCACGAGCGGTAAATTCAAAATGACCAACTGGCGGCAGTCATCTCGGATTTACTTGTACCACGAGGCCGTAGGTGAAGTCAGCATTTTCTACCTGGAAGAATGCCCGCCGGCTGATGAAGGTCCTTTTCTGCAAGAGGAACGGGTATTGCTGGACACAGTGGCTGAACAGATCGGCACCATTGCCACCCGGATATCGGCAGATTTGGAATTGCAGGAGACGAACCAACAATTAACCCTGGAGCGCAAAGCTTTACAGGAAGCTAACACCGCTTTGCGGCTAGTCCTGACCCGCATTGAGCAGGAGAAACAGGAAATCCACCGGGACATTAAAACGAACGTCGAGAAAATCTTGATGCCGATCCTGGATGCTCTGGCTCTCCAACTACCGCCGTTCCAGAAAAAATATGTTGAGATGCTCCAGACTAACCTCGAGGACATCACCTCGCCGTTCATCAGTCAATTATCCCTCTCCTACCATTCGATGACACGAACCGAAATCGTCATCTGCAACATGATCCGGAATGGAATGCGCACTAAAGAAATCGCCGAGATGCGTGGCGTATCCGAGGCAACCATCAACCGCCACAGAGAAAAGATCCGACGCAAACTCAAGATTACTAACCAGGATATTAATCTCGCGACTTTCTTAGAATCAAACATGTGGAGAGGAAAACGGGTAGTAACAGATTAGGATAGTCTATCTATCGGAATATTCTTGAGGGCAACAATCGGATACTCTTACGTCTCTCCAAAGTGGGGAGGCGTTTCTTTCTGCCATAATCACCGATTCCTCAGGTGGGTGATAATCTAGCCCGTTCTTGATATTTTGTCTTCTGACTCTTTGCCGGATGGCAAGATTGCACAAATGTCAGGATTGTGTAGCCGAGTCCCCTTCCCCCATGACGCCCAGCGCTCAACCTGAGCACTGGGATGTATGATGGGACCAGATGTCCAAGAATCTTGTGTGACTCTCCGAGGATGACCCAGCCAGTCAACTCGCTTTGGATTGTGCGGCTGACAGGCCTCAAGCCAAACGCCTCCTCGAAGCTCCTGGCGTTGAACAGTTTCTTCTTTAGTCCCTAGTCCCTCATATGGCGGAAAGTCTCCACCGCATCAGATCACCCGCCTTGCCTTAGCCACCATTTCGAGTTGTTCCGTTGTCCAATGAGGCGGAGCATAGCTGTCTTTGGTGCAAGGTTCCAGAGGCTGGTATCTCACAGGATAGGCGACTACACCCCACGTGACAAGGTCTCTAACCCTATCCAAGAAGGCATCGGGGGTGTCCAGATAGCCGTAGAGACAGTAGACTATGATTCCTCGTTCGCTTCGCGTGCGCATAATCGCCAGAAGTCAAGGCAGTCTTCAGGACTACCTGTCAGGCTGTGGTGCGCAGGTAAGCCGTTCGTTCATTTCCTCTTCCCGTATGAGCACCCCGGACGGGTATTCAAGGTTAGGACAGATTGTGGAACATTCAAGACCTGACGTGTCATTCAATCCCCCCCGACATGCTCCAGGATGAATGCACTCAGACCTTCTTCATAATGCCTGCCCGATGTGATGGACCCTATATTTTGCGGGACTACACTAACTCATGGGAAGAAACTACAAGACGGCTGGACGTACTCGCGCTGTTTTCCAGCCTATTCCAGTTGTGCCTCTTCTAACCCGAAGAAGTGCCCCACCTCGTGAAGTACTGTGAGACGCACCTCAGCCTCGATGTCCTCCTCAGTATGGCAGGTTCGCTCAATAGGTCCCTTGAATATCGTTATCACGTCGGGCAAGGTGACATCCTCCAGTGAGCGTTCTGTGAGAGGTACTCCCTCATAGAGCCCTAGGGTGTCAGGCATGTCTTCTGGGGGCTCATCCTCTATCACTACCGCCACATTCTCCAGTCTGCCCCGGAATTCCTCTGGCAGAGTTGCCAGCGCCCTCCTCACCAGGCGCTCAAACCTTCGACGAGACAAGCTACTTCTTCCTACCATATCGGGTTTGTCCCTCCTGATTCTTAATTGTGTCTGCATTATGGGGGATAGTCAACACGATGTATGGCGGCACCAGGAGGAAAGGTCCGCCCGTTCTTACGCGTGAAGGGCAGGCGTGGGAGTGCCCCTGGAATTAAGGATTGTGATGATTTCGCTCAAACATCAACCCCTAACTCGGCGAGCAATTCCCGTACCAATTCACCGAATTCAGGCTCTGCAATCATCCCCTGACGCCGGGGGCGTGGTAAATCGATCTTCAATTCACGTTTGATTTCGCCCGGGCGGGCGCTTAACACGAGTACCCGGTCGGCAAGATAGACGGCTTCTTCAACATCATGGGTGATGAACATTACTGTCCGCTCGAATTCCTGCCAGACCCTTAATAACCAATTCTGAAGCTCTTTGCGAGTCAGGGCATCCAATGCACCGAATGGTTCATCAAGGAGCAGGGTAGAGCGCCCCATGAGCCATGTTCTCAGGAGTGCGGCACGCTGGCGCATGCCTCCGGAGAGCGCCGAGGGATATTCCTTCTCAAAGGTCTCCAATCCAAAGTGAGGGAGCATCTCAAGGGCTCTCTGTCGTGACTCTCTCCGGGGAATGCCTTGAATCTCCAATGGGATGAGGACGTTATCCAACACGCTTCGCCATGGGAGAAGTAAGTCACGCTGAGGCATATAGCCCACCATCCCCGTGCGATTTTCTGGCCTTTCGCCATCGATAATGATTTCACCCTCATCGGGTTCCAGGAGTCCTACACAGAGATTAAAAAGCGTACTTTTACCGCTTCCGCTTGCCCCAATGATGGTGACGAACTCGCCGGGTATAACCTTGAAAGAGATATCTTTTAATGCCGGGACAGCGTGCTCAATCCCGGAGAAGGTTTTACTGACATGTCTCAATTCGATACGTGGT
Organism: Dehalococcoidales bacterium; assembly: GCA_016783135.1. Lineage (GTDB taxonomy): Bacteria > Chloroflexota > Dehalococcoidia > Dehalococcoidales > Fen-1064 > DUES01. Next base: position 64,674 of record JADHXC010000007.1, read on the forward strand.
GTGGTCATAGCGACTCATTATAAATGATAAGAATCCCTCCTTAAAATCTTCGGCAATTAGAGAGAGTTATGGCAATTTATACTTCAAGGTAAAAACTCGTTGGTAAAGGCATCAGAGACAGAAATAGGGGCTGACAGAATGTCGCGCTCTACCATGAAATCAGTGTAGTCCTGCCAGACGCTTTCTTTCTGTTCACCCCAACGCGGTGCCTCAGCTTTGTAGTACTTCGAGAGCCAGTCCTGACTTGCCTTGACGAGTTCGGCATCAAGTTCAGGTACGGCGGCAAGCAGGATATCGGCGGCTTTGCCCGGGTTGTCCACCGCAAAGGTGTACCCGCGTGAGAGAGCTTTCAAGAGTGCTCTGACGACTTCCGGCCTGTTGGCGATGGTGTCCTCGCTGGCGATTACCACCGGCGTATAGTAGTCAGGAATGCAATCAAACCAGTCTTCCATCATCACCACGTTGATGTCGACACCCTGTTGTCGTGCCTGGAAACCCTGCCAGCCGTAGAAAATCCATGCCATATCGATCTGATTCTCCGCGATCAGGGCCAATGGGTCGGACCAGCCTGTATTCACTATCTCGAGCTGGCTGAAGTCGCTACCCGCGCACTTCATCAGGACTTCAAGAGTAGGCTCCTCAAACGGCGAACCCCATGCTCCATAACGTAGACCCTCAAAATCAGCCGGGCTGGTGACGTTCAGATGGGCGGCAGAGGCAAAACCGGATGTATTATGCTGGAGCACTGCCGCGATAGAGACGACGGTCACTTCCTTAGCACGTGCCAGCGTGAGAGACTCCTGGAAAGTGATGCCGAAATCGGCGGCACCGCTGGCGACTGCGGCTTCAGGGTATACTTCGCCGGGCTGGATGATGTTAACCGCCAGACCGGCTTCTTCAAAGTAGCCCTTTGCTTCCGCCACGAAGATTCCGGTGTGATTGGTGTTCGGGACCCAATCCAACATGAACGTAACAGGAGTAAGTTCCTCATCTGCGGGGCTTCCGCAGGCAGTGGCTATCAGTGCGATGGTCAGCAGTACGATGACTAAAGACAGGCGTTTCATATTATATTCCTCCGTAGTTTAATAGATTCCAGGCCCTTCCCACTGCTCCGTTCGTTGTGTGGAGTGGTACCAGGGCAGGGTTAACCGTTCGATACCATAGACGGTCATGAACAGGGTTACGCTCAATAGTGACGTGATGAACATGGCAACGAATACCTGGTCGGTTGCCAGCGCGTTCTTAGACTTGAGCATATACAGCCCCAGTCCGGGAGAGCCGCCCACCCATTCGCCGATGGTTGCCGCGACCACGCTATAGGTTACAGCCAACCGCAGGCCGGAAAAGAACGATGGCAAAGCCGAAGGCAGGCGGACCATTCGCCATATCTGTCTCTTCTTTGCCCCCATCGCGCGGAGCAAAGCGATCAGCTCCGGGTCCGAGGATGTCAGACCGTCAGCGGTGCTGATAGCCAGCGGGAAGAAGCAGAACAGCACCACGATCAATATCGTGGGCGTTACACCAAACCCGAACCAGATGATTAATATCGGTGCAATAGCGAGTATCTGGATGGTCTGTGACACAACCAGAATCGGATACAGGGCGCGATGCGCCAGAGGCCAGAAATCCACAAGGGCGGCGATACCGATTCCCGCTGTGAGGGCCAACACCAACCCGATCCCGGTCGCCAGCAGCGTGGTGCCGATGGCGTTCAGCAAGAGAGCTCGCGTTTCCCATCCGGCCTGGATGACATCAAGCGGGGTAGGCAGGATAAACGAACTCAGTCCGCTGACCTTCGCCACGAAATACCAGCCGATGATAAGGATGGCAATCAGTGCGGTGGGAGGGACGATATCCCTGCGCCAGTTCATTAATCTACCTTTCGATACTTGCCGACTTTCTCCTCAATCGAGGTGCCTTCCAGTGCGTCAGCGATCTTGATGATGGTCACTACTTTGCCCGCACCCGCCTCAAAACAAGCACGGTGCGCGGACTTGGCCACCTCGAGCAGTTGGTCCAGGTCATCGCCTTCCAGGGTCGTTTCCAATGGCCCGACCTCATATTTGACACCGCTGGCCTGAATGGCCTCTATTGCCTTATCGACGATGTAGTAGACATCCTCAACCAGAGGCAAGACCTGCACACCTACGTTCATGGTCCGTTTTTCTGTCATAAACTTTCTCCTTACCTTTCTCATGCCCTGCCGGGAGTATGGACCGCCAGAAGAATACCCCCTGATAGTTTGATATGGGCGGATGGTTTTTCCAGCAGGTTACTGATTCCCCGTGCCGGGCCAAAGGTGAGTCGTTTATCCTTAAGGGGGTATTTCAATCCCTTCGTCGTGATGCCTGAGGCATCGCCATCCAGTGGAATCAATGAAACCGTATCTCCGGGATGTCCGGAAATATCTCCACCCGGCGGCTTGATGACCCATCCCGTTTGGTCCCCGTGCCACACTTCGATTCTGCATGAATCGAGGCTTGCATGAGTTATCAGCAGGATGTTGGAGATGGTCATATCCATACGTCCACCCATTGCGCCAACCATTACAATCTGCTCGGCTCCCTGTTCCTCAGCGTAAAGAAGCGCCAACTCAAGATCGGTTTCATCTTTTTCTGCCGGATAGGAAACAAACTTAGTGCTGCTGATGCCCTGTTGTTCCAAATCTGAGAGCGAATCCATATCGCCGATAATCGCATCAAGGACGACATTGAGGGTACAGGCATAGCGTGCGCCCCTATCAGCACCGAGCACCAGATCAAATGTCTCGGCGCGGATTCTGCTTCGCAGGACATCGGGTTTATACAGTTCGCCATTGACCAGTATTAAGGCTCTCATCGGGTTTACTCCACATATAAAAAGGGCTACCCTTTATGGAGGGTAGCCCTCAGTGTTGCCGTGCTTGCATTCCCTCCGCCGGTATTACCCGGATCAGGTTATCAGGGTCGATGTGGGTGATCACGCTCTATGACCAAGCACATCCTCTCAGCCTGGTTCCCCAAGCTCCCCGCTATTATTAAGTTGTTAACGTAAACTGAGTATAGCACTCTCACCATACCCCTGGCAAGAGTTGGTGATGGCTAACCAGCATATAGCGAGTAGAAAAGGTGTAGGCCGCTCACCTCCTTTCGTTTAGACACTCACTATTCCGCTTGTAGCATATATTACTTCCCAGGCTACCGCCTATGGTTTTAATACCACAGCTATATTCGTCCCGTTATGGAGGGAATCAAATGCCCGTTGAGCCTCCTCAAGCGGGATAACCTCGGTGACCATCGGCTTGAGATTGACCTGCCCATTTTCTATCAGTTTCATCGCCGGAATCATTGATTCGCCCATATGAACGGTCCCCTCGACTCTCACCTCTTTGGTCAGCCATCTTCCCGGTTGAAGAGTCGCTGGTGCGGCATTGCCGACAATCATAATCCTGCCATGATACCTGACCATTTCAAAAGCCTGTTCAACAATGCCGGGAGCCTGAGAACTGACGCCGAGAAAGATAACATCGGGGCCGGCTTCGGTAATAGCGACCACCTCTTTAGTGACATCGGTTTTATCGGCGTTGAGAGTGATATTGGCACCCATCTGCCGAGCAATCTCCAGGCGAGCGTCAATCCTGTCGATGGCAATGAGCGGCGCTGCGCCAGCAGCCTTTGCCGCTGCCAGTACAGAGAGACCAATGTGACCGACACCAATGATTACCGCCGCATCAGCCAGCCTTACCTCGGCATTAAGAACAGAGGTTACCCCGGTAGCCAGTGGTTCAGACATGGCAGCTTCTTCATCGGAGACATGGTCGGGCACCTTGAGACGGCCAGCAGCGGGGCGGACAACGTATTCGGTCAGAGCGCCGTACCTTTGTGGAGGTGGAGGGGTGTCCGACTGAACGTCATCATAGGGATGACCTCTTACCCGTCCCCCCATGCACATAAAAGGCATCCCCCTGACACAGTACCAGCACCGTCCGCAAAAGAGCCTTCCATCAACGGTGCGGTCGCCAACGGACCAGCCTTCAACCCCTTCCCCTATTTCTTCAACCGTGCCTACCCACTCATGACCAAGGATAGACCCTTTGATACTCTCCAGCCGGGGGCTACCAGTATCCCAATGAGGCCCATAAACTCGTTCTATGTCACTACCACACAACGAACAGTAGGTAACCTTTATTAAGAGCGTACCGGGGCGCACCCCGGGTTTCGGGATTTCTTCAATTTGAACCTTACCTTTGCCAGCAACAGATACTGCCTTCATAATAAACTGCCTCTCATTGGGATTTCCCGTTTCAATTCGCGATGAGGGTGATAAGACCTCGTTGCTTTGTCACCAATAGTATGTTGTATGACGCGCGGTTGTCAATCACGACTACGGGGCCCCGCAACAGCCCTCTGGACATGTCCAGTGCATATCGTCGGTCCTAACGCCACCTACCTGATACCGGAAACTGTGTCGGCAATGAGGCTAGATGCAATCCCGCAAGAGGCACCACCGTTTATGCCCACCCCACCCTTTCCGAAGCTGTTATTGAAGCAGTTCTGTACGTCGCCGGCGAAGCTCTGCATTTCATATCTCAAGGCTAATAGTGTAGAATCCGAATGGAGGTTGGAAACATGGTAAAAACAAGACTGATTGTGGAACTGGGTACCGGGGTAGACATGCACGGTGGAGACTACACCAAAGCAGCCAGAAGAGCAGTCGACGACGCGATTCACCACGGCTCGTTGCTCTACCTTGGTGAGATTATGAAGCAGGGCATTCGTCCCAAGATGTACATTGACGTCACCATAGCCGCTCCCAAGCCAGACGCAGTGGACGGTGATGCTGTACTGGCGGCCCTTCCCTTCGGGGAGAAGAAAATCAACGTAGTTGCCGGCGGCATGGAAGTGGGGCCAGGTGAGGGAGACAGCATAATCATCTGTAATGCTGCCGTGATGGTAACCGTGGAATCCTGAGAGTTACAGTGAGGCCAGGTTTCTCCTGCTTGACTGCACTCCTGATAGAAAGACGGTCTAACTGGAGGATGCCAGAGGTCTGGCCTATGCTCTGGAAAACCACCTCCGCCAGGGACGCTCTGAGTCCTCAGGCGGTTCAGGTGCGAATCCGCCACTTTCCAGTAGCCGGGACCCCTCCGGGTTGACCGCAAATGAATAGATGCGTTGGATTCCCTTGCTACGCATGTAGTCAAGAGCGAAGTCGACTAGCTTAAGGCCAAGCCCCTTGCGGCGCATGGCGGAACTGACTCGCACATTCTCAATGTAGCCCAGCTTCAGAGAAGGCCAGTACCGGTAGTCAGCAGTACCAGTAACGTAGCCGTATTCCTGGTTATCTCCAGACTCCGGTAGAGCACTCGCTCTCAGTCTCGTATATCTGGCTACATAGGGGTTCCGCGTGCCGCGTCCGTCCGGCTCACCATACAGTCTACGGAGAAGGTCCCTGGTTTCAACTACGGGGCCCGGTTCAGATACTCTGGTTACCTCAATACTGAAAGCCTCTGAATCTGCCAGACCTTCCTGGCGCCCTTCAAGGTTATCTTCCTGCAGTGGTGGACCGTAAGCCGGCCACTCCATATCGCGCCATACCATTGTATTGGTTCTTGTTTCCCTTCATAAGCGGAGTTTGTCTCATTCATATCCTACGTCTTGTGGCGGCAACAGTCAATGGCAAACAAGCATTCCGATTGCAAAGACGCCAGAGTTCACGTAGAATTAGGAACATCACCGCTGAAGCAGGTATCTCCGTATGAAGAAGTGCGAATAACGGTCCCCTACCCCTTGCTGAGAAGAGATGGCAGGTCAATCATAGAAGGGTGCTGAAAAAGGGGAGTCCAGAGGGGGTGCCCATTCTGATGGGCCTGCCCCTTTGGCAGGGGTCTGGGGATGTCCCCCAGATATAATATTTTCCCCCTTCCTGGCTAGGAAGGGGGTCAGGGGGATGGGCGAAAGGGTTTTTCATCACCCTGCTAGAGAAAACCAGGGAGGTAGAATGGCAGTTACCATCTTGTATCGAGAAGACCTGAAGGAATACGACTTTGGAGTTGGCCACTCCTTTCGGGGGGACCGTTTCGAAGTATTCCCCCAATTCCTGAAGCAGAACCTGACCGAAAACGGGAATTACCGGGTCGTCGAAGCCGACCCGGCTACCGATGAAGACCTGCGGCTGATCTGCCAGCAGGAATACCTTGATTTCACTCAGGGTTACTACCGGGCGGCCAATCTGGGCCTGACTTATCCCGGTGAGTTCTCTCGGTTCCAGAGTCAGGACAATCGACCGAAGGACCAGCCGGGGAAGACGGAGGAGGCAGCCAGATTAGTTGTCGGTCAGGCAAAAGCAGCCTGCGACCTGATACAGGATGGTACGACGAAGAAGGCAGTTTCCATCGGCGGTGGATTCCATCATGCCAAACCAAACTATGGAGAAGGATTCTGCATCTACAATGACGTTGCCTTTTCTGCCCGGTATCTGCAGAAGAAGTACAAACTGGATAGAATCCTGATACTGGATACCGACGCCCATGCCGGAAACGGGACTGCTGAGTACTTCTATGAAGACCCGACGGTATTGCTGATTGACATCCACCAGGACCCGAGAACAGTATACCCCGGGACAGGTTTCGCAGATCAGACTGGCTCCGGTGATGGGAAAGGATTCACCATCAATGTCCCACTACCCGTTTATTCCGGCCAGGAATCCTATGAACGAGTCTTTGAAGAGATAGTTCAACCGGTAGCTGAGGAGTTCAGACCACAGATAATCATCCGGAATGGCGGCTCTGACCCTCATGTCAGTGACGGTCTGACCAGCCTGGGACTACAGGTCAGAGGTTTCAGGATGATTGGTGAGCGTGTAAGAGAACTAGCCAGGCTGTGTGACGATAAAGAGATTGACCTCATATGCTCCGGCTACAACAAGGAGGTTCTGCCCTATGCATGGCTGGCCATGGTCTGCGGGGTATCCGGTATTGACAGTCCACTACAGCAACCAGAGTCGATAGACAAGCTGGAGAAAATCCCTTCCTGGCTTGGTGTAGACCGTTTCTCGATAGACATTCAGGCGGTTATCAACGATGTGAAGCACTACTTGAAAGACTACTGGCAGTGTTTTCGTTAGGAAGAATCCCTCCCTCGCTCAAGAGTGGGCATATCCGGTCTACTTCTCCTCAACTTCAACAGCAGACTGTCAGTCTTCGGAAAGACAAAGTCGGAAAGAGGATGATTATGACTTAGAAGGAAATCAAGCTTGGGACGATAGTAAGGAAGTACAATAAATGGAGGTAAGGAAAACCATGGAACTTCCATCCAAAGAGATTCTGCTGAAGCTGTACCGGGACCTACTTACCGCACGGCGAGTAGAGGCTGAACTCTATTCAAGACAGGGCAATTTAGCCGGCAGCGGCGGAGGTGCTCATCGGGGGCCGGGTGAGGAGGTGATTCCGATTGCCTTCTGTAACAATTTGACGGAGACTGACTGCTTCTGCCCAAACTTCAGGACCAGCTTCTGTTTGTTTACCAAGCCTGGCTTCACCCTGGTAGATGTTGTTGCTACGAGCATGGGGAAGACTGGCGAAGGCATACACGATACCCGGCGTACACCTGAACATGGCACGATGCCCGGCCAGGGCACACTGGGGGAGGGTAGCGTCAGGTATCTGGGCGCTGCCGCGGCGGCCAGTATGAAGAAGACCGGTGACATAGTAGTCTTCATCCAGGGGGATGGCGCCTCAAACCGTGCTCCCACCCATGAAGCGATGGCGGTAGCAGGAGCCTGGCAACTGCCGATAATCTTCGTCATCCAGAACAATAGGTACGGCATGGGCACCGCGGTAGAGAAATCTT
>JADHXC010000026.1 GCA_016783135.1 Dehalococcoidales bacterium
CAGCTGAGGTATTCACCTCAACCCCGGTAGAAGCCGTCAGTACAGGTATGGTAGAATCCTTAACACCAGACCCCTTGAGGATAGTGGAACCCGACCTTAACATTGTCCCTATCCTGTCCTAAGGATGGGGTCCACCTCAGTTATCGACGTCAGCATCCCCTCCCATAATCTTCAGATTGGCCGTCTTCTGCTCAAAGGTCGGTGTTGACTCCGCCCAGGTATCGCCAACATCGTAGAAATCGATTGAAGGCAGGGTATTCTCCTGGTTGTAGGTCAGGCCATTGCCCACAATCTCCACAAAGGGAAGCCTTTGCAGGACTGGAGACTCCTTGACGATTGTCTCCACAACCCCTTGCAGCAACATGTCATTGGACAGCTTGGCTGCTTCTGCCAGTGTGAGTGCCATTATTTGTTACCTCCTATTCCGTACTGGATTTTCTCGCGGGGCGAAAGGGCAGACAGGTCCGGCAACCGCCTCTCCGGGGCCCCTGCCGGGACCCGTGCCAGTGAGACCTCAGCCTCCAGCCCCTCTCTCACCTTACCGATAAGGCTCTTCGCGTTCCTGAGGGATTCATCTATCGATGCTATGCTATCACCACTGACGAGTTCCTCCAGGACTCCCGGACTGGCCTGAATGACCACATCCCTGTACCTGGACACAGCCTCAACCAGGGAGTCCCTGCTGGCCGATAGCATACCCTCAAGCTCCGTGGCATACTTTTTCAGAGAGGCGACCTCACTATCCCTGTCCGAGACAGTTTCCTCCAACTCGACGATGCGGGCGTTTGCCAGCACCAGTTCCTCTCCTCTCTCGGCAGGTGGGAACACCTGCTCACCGACCTCATCCCGGGATTTCTCATCAGCAATCACCGTATCAATCTCCCCGGGATCATGGTCTTCGGTGCCCTGCTCCGCTGGGTTTCCTTCCTGCGACTCGTCGTCGACGAGCGTCACTTCATCTATCAACGTTCCACCTCCTGCCATTTATTCCTCACCGGTTCTGTCCGGGGTTTCAGTATCTCTCTCCCTCACTCCACCCCTGGACGGTTTACGGTTGAGTTCATGGTTCATTTCAAGAATAGCCCCCCTCTCCTCAAGCCACCGGCCAAACTCCGCCTCCGGGTCTCTAACGCCAAGCTCATCCATAGCCCGACGCCGGGAATGAATGCCGGTCTGGACCAGCGTCTGTTCGTTGGCCACTATCTTGTCAGCATCCCGCGGTAGCAAGGGACCCCAGACCACGCCGGGGCGGCCATCTCCGAAGTCCTCATTCCGGTACTTCTCCAGCAACTTGAGCATCAGTCGACTCCTCCGGTTGTAGGCAGCCGCCCTGATGATTCGCTTTCGCCTGACCTTCTGCAGTAGTGGCTGGAACTCAATCTCCAGGGCAACCCCGGAAAGGTCCCGCTCAGTACCTCCGAAAGCAGCACGCGGCGATTCCGATACGTCGTGCAGGGTGCGGTAGAGCAGGTTGAGATAATCGATATGCAGTCTCAGCCCCCCACCCTGCAACAGGTCAAGCAGGTAGGCCTTGGCGTCTTCCGGGATGCTCCACACCGCCCCGGGCTTTACGGAAATGTCCTCGGACTCTTCGATGTTCTCCAGGACGGCAATCGGGTTACCGGACAGCTCCAGTATCCTCGAAAGCTGTGACATTGCCCGGTTGAACTCACGCTGAGGCTCCATTATCTGTGCCAGGTCGGAAATCCCCCAGGACCTCTTGGGCTCCCTCAGGTTGGGGAAGATAACGAAGGGTATGAACCCATAGGGGTTGGGTTTCTTTTCCACCCGGGCATCATCGAGCCACAGCTCAAACTCCCGGTCCGTCCACAGCTCGGTGACTGCTGCCTCCTTGCCCTTTGGCCTGACCTGGTACAGGATTTCTACCTCGCCGGCGGTTAGTGTATACCTCGAAGCCACCCGCCATATTCGGGAGCTGTCGTCACCCAGTCGCCAGGTGTAGATTCCCTGAATATCCGGTGCGGTTACCCGCACACTCCCGGTCTCCTGGTCCCAGGTAACCTTGTAGCAGGCGTCACCAAGTATGGCACAATCAATCTCGGTATCGAAGTCAAGCTGTTCAATGTCGTTATCTTCATATACCTTGCGGAGGACTGCTTCAGACTTCCGGGCCTTCGCCCTCGCCCCGTCCGATTCCTCCTCTGGTTCAACGGCGAAGTCAATGCCGGACATCAGGTACGAGGTCACCTTGTCAACAACCACCTTGGCGTAATTGAAGGTCAAGCGCCTCTCACCCCACTTCTCTCTACCTTCCCACTGAACGCTGTGGTAGAAGTCCAGCAGCTTCCGGTAGCCTCTGATTCTATCCGCATCACGGCGGGCCAGTTCCGTGGGATTGAAGTCATCACTCATCTTCCGGTACCTCCACGGCAGTCTTGCTTTCAAAAACTACCTTCAGTGCCCTCTGTACTGTTCGCAGGCTGATTCCGAAATTCTGCGCCAGTTCACGGGTGCTCTTCCCTTCTTCAGTAAATAACCTGACCACTTCCTCGGCCCTCCGCCTCTTTAGAAGACGCTGCCTGCCGCCGGGCACATCATATACACACATCGGCAACGGGCAATTCAGACAGGAATCAGCGAACTCGCATCCCTCATCGTGGTAGTGACAATATTCCGGGATAAGGTCCAGTTCAGCTTCACTGGTCTGCCGCAACTCCATAAATGTACCTCAATGCACTGAACCGAGATGTCACTTGAAGTGACGCGTCAGCTTCACTGACTCTTCAATCGTAGTACAGTTGTTCTACGTAAGTCAATGCCTTGTTGTCGCTCTTCACCACTGCTTTTGCCATGCCCTACAACCAATGTTATAATCCAAACAGGCACCAGTTAGACTTCGTTTCCAATAATGGGAGTAGCCATGTCCAGCATAAGTAAAGTCAACGCCCGGGAAATCCTCGATTCCAGGGGAAACCCCACCATCGAGGTAGAAGCACAACTGTCCGACGGCGCCACAGGACGGGCAGCAGTCCCGTCCGGGGCCAGTACCGGACAGCACGAGGCGTTAGAGCTGCGCGATGGAGATAAATCCCGGTTCGGCGGCCTGGGCGTCCTCAAGGCGGTGAGCAACGTCAATGGGGAGATAGCCGCTGCCGTAATCAGTATGCCCGCCACCGACCAGGAAGCTGTTGACCGCAGGCTCATCGACCTCGACGGTACCCCGGATAAGTCCCGCCTCGGCGCCAACGCCATTCTCGGGACATCCCTGGCCGTAGCCCATGCCGCCGCCAGCTCTCGCGGTATACCGTTATACAAGTATCTGGGCGGAGAAGCCGCTAGCACCCTGCCGGTACCGATGCTGAATATCCTCAATGGCGGCAAGCACGCCGCTGACTCGACGGATTTCCAAGAGTTTATGGTCGTCCCCGCCGGCGCTACCAGTTTCCACCACGCCCTGCGTATCGGCACGGAGGTCTACCATGCCCTGAAGAAGGTGCTCAAGGACAAGGGATTGAACACCAGTGTCGGTGATGAAGGCGGTTTCGCACCCGGCCTGTCCTCGAACAGCGAAGCAGTCGACGTAATCCTGACAGCGATAGAGCAGGCCGGCTACCAGCCCGGTAAGGACTGCTTCATCGCCCTCGACCCCGCCTCTACCGAGTTCTACCAGGACGGCAAGTACATCCTCACCCGGGAAGGTCTATCTCTCAGCAGCCCTGAGATGGTCGACTACTATGCCGGGTGGGTCTCGGAATACCCCATTATCAGCATCGAGGACGGCATGGCCGAGGATGACTGGGAAGGCTGGCAGACTATTACCAGGAAACTCGGTGACAAAATCACGCTGGTGGGTGACGACCTCTATGTCACCAACGTCGAGCGCCTGGGCAGGGGCATTCAACTGAGAGCATCCAACGCTATCCTCATCAAACTCAACCAGATTGGTACCCTCACCGAGACCATTGCTGCCGTCCGCATGGCCCACGAGGCCGGCTGGCGGGCAATAGTCAGCCACCGCTCCGGCGAGACCGAAGATACGACCATCGCCGACCTTGCTGTCGGCCTGAATACAGGTCTTATCAAGACCGGCGCTCCCTGCCGCTCGGAAAGGACCGCCAAGTACAACCGCCTGCTCCGAATAGAAGAGGAATTGGGACCGAAAGCGCGCTTCATCGGTGTGAAGGCATTCCACTACGGAAAGGAATAGCAACAGTATGACCGAGATTGTACCCGGCGTTTACCAGCTAAAGGTGCCAATCCCGAATAACCCCCTGGAGAACACCAACGTATACCTCATTCGAGGTGATGGCGGCCACGCCCTTATCGATGCCGGGTGGAACGACGATATCGCCCTCCAGTCACTACATGACCAGCTCGCTGAAATCGGTGTCACGTTCCGGGACATCTCTCAGATACTGGTAACCCATGCCCACCATGACCACTACGGGCTGGCCGGGCGTATCCGGGAGCTTTCCGGTGCCACGGTTGCCCTGCACGAGATAGACAGGGATTTCCTCACCCCCCAGTACTCCAGTTTTGATGAGTATCTCAACCGGATGGAGCAATGGTTCCGCAGCAATGGTGTCCCTGAAATCGAGCTACCCGCATCCCGGATGTTTGCCACCATGCGCCGGGCTGGAGCTACCGTCCTCCCCGATGTGACGCTCACCGACGGTGATAGTATCCCGGTGGGTGATTTCCACCTCCAGGTGGTCTGGACTCCGGGGCACTCCCCCGGCCACATCTGCTTCTACGAACGGAAACGGAAGCTGCTTTTCGTCGGAGACCACGTCCTGTCAGTCATCACGCCCAATATCAGCCTCCAGCCCCTTGCCACGAACAATCCCCTGGCCGATTTCATCGGCTCGTTGGGCAAGGTAAGGCCGATGGATGTCACGCTGGCCCTGCCGGCGCACGAGCAACTAATAGAGAACCTCCCCGGGAGAATCGACGAAATCATCGAGCACCATGAGGTGAGGAATCAGGAAATCCTGACTGCCCTCAAGGACGAGCCGATGACGGCCTTCGATATAGCCGGACACATCACCTGGATGCCGGAGTTTGGTGGCGTTCATTTCAACGACCTGGCCTCTCCCGACCGAAGAATGGCGGTATCCGAGACCCTGGCACACCTCGAAGCGATGAGAGTCAATGACCGTGTCGTCAGGACCGACCGAAAGGAAATCCTGTATTACCAGTACGCTTGACCCGCCACTGTCCGCAGTGGCGCACTGTCCGCAGTGGCGCATAATCTCACCCACCAGCACTGGTACTACCACCGGCCTTTCTGTTAAAATTACACGGGCACACACAAGCAAAGGAGGTGCAGTATGGCAATCAGGCTCGGAATCAACGGCTTTGGGCGAATCGGCAGACTCACCCTCCGCACCATTCTCCAGTACCACGCCGACAAACTGGAAGTGGTCGCCATCAACGACATCGCCGACACCAAAACCAACGCACACCTTCTCAAATGGGATACCAACTACGGTCATTTCCCCTGTGAACCGGGGAAAGACGGCAACTCTATCATTGTCAACGGTAAAGAGATAAGAGCCCTCACCGAGCGTGACCCGGCCGAAATTCCCTGGAAGGACTACGGGGTAGACATCGTTATAGAATCGACCGGTCTGTTCACCGACGGCACCAAGGCCTCCGCTCACCTTGGGGACAGTGTCAAGAAGGTACTCATCTCTGCTCCGGCACGCAACGAAGACATCACCATCGTCCTCGGCGTCAACCAGGACCAGTACATCCCTGAGAAGCACCACATCATATCCAATGCCTCCTGCACTACCAACTGTATCGCCCCACTGGTCAAGGTGCTGAACGATGAATTCGGACTTAACAAAGGACTGATGGCCACCATCCATGCCTACACCAACGACCAGAAAGTGATGGACGTGGTCCACAAAGACCTGCGCCGTGCCCGTGCCGCAGCCCAGAACATCATCCCTACCAGCACCGGCGCCGCCTACGCAGTGGCACGCGTCATCCCGGAGCTTGAAGGCAGGCTTCACGGGATGGCTTTGCGCGTCCCTGTACCCACCGTTTCGCTGGTGGACCTCGTCGCTGAACTCAATACTGAAATCACCGTTGAGCAGGTCAACCAGGCCTTCAAGCATGCCGCTGAAGGTCCACTGGCAGGGATACTGGAGTACTGTGAGGACGAGCTCGTCAGCACGGATTTCAAAGGGAATCCCGCGAGCTCTATTATCGATGCGCTCAATACCATGGTCATCGGGGGCAATATGACCAAGGTCCTCGCATGGTACGATAATGAATGGGGCTACAGTTGCCGCCTGGCCGACCTCGCCACCTTCATCGCCGACAGGGGATTATAGCCAGGTTTGACAATAAAAGCTGGTAGGTTTACAATAACCACAATATCAGGTTTTGTTTTGAGGTGGTAAGGTGAAGCTTCTAGTAATTGGATTTGGTCAGTGCGGATCGAATATTGCCGATGGATTTGCCCGACTGAACAGGAGGTCACGGGCACAACGCAGGATTGAGATAGTCACCGGCGCCTTCGCGGTCAATACTGACCTTGCCGACCTCAGCGGGCTGTCTTATATCAAGCCTGACTACCAACATAGAATTCTCATCGGGGGACGCAAGTCCGGTGGTCATGGCGTTGGCAAGATTAACGAACTCGGTGCCGAGATTGCCAGGGAGGACGCCGACAAGGTCATTGACGCCATAAGAGGGACCCCGCATTTCTTTGAATCAGACGCCTTCCTGCTGATTGCCGGTACCGCCGGTGGCACCGGTTCCGGCGCGATAGCCATAATGACACAGGTCATCAAGGAGCGCTACGTAGACAAGCCAATCTACAATCTGCTCATCCTTCCCTTTGAGCACGAAGAGCGTACCGAGGAAAGGACCATCTACAATTCGGCGACATGCCTCAAGTCGGCCAGTTCCGTAGCCGATGCCATCTTCCTGGTTGACAACCAGAGGTACGTCAGAAAGAACGCCTCCTTGAGGAACAACCTTTCCCAGATCAACAATCTGATTGTTGAACCTTTCTATAATATCCTCTGTGCCGGTGAGGAGAAAAAGCCCAAGTACGTCGGTGCCCGGTTACTCGATGCCGGGGATATTATCCAGAGCATAGTCGGGTGGTCGGTTATTGGCTACGGGAAATCCGCGCTACCATCCATCCGGCTGCCTTTCAAGACAAACCGCAACTTCAGGGATAAGAGCACCGAGATTCACCGGGGAATAGAGGCAATGGACGAAGCCATCAGTGAATTATCGTTCAAGTGCGACACTCAAGATGCCACCCGGGCACTCTATCTGGTCTCGGCACCGGGTAAAGAGATGAACCTCAGCGTCATCAAAGAGCTCGGTGAATACCTTAAGAGCCTGACTCCGGACGCCATCATCAGGAACGGTGACTATCCCAGGGACAGGGGCGCCCTCGAGGTCTCCGTAATCCTCTCCGAACTGAGGAATGTGGAGAAAATCCGAAAGTACTACGTTGAAGCCGCCGGAGTTGTCTCCACGATAAAGAAACGGCAGAAGCAGGTGGAGAGCAGGCTCAAGGAAATAGACGAGTACGCCAAGGACGTACCATCCTTGCTGGACTGACATGTCCTGAAGTTTCAGGACACGGTATCACCTTATGAACAGCCCTAGTAGTGGATGCTGCCAGGGTTGTTTTCCTTTTTTTACCGCCGCTGTCCGCAGTGGCGCACTGTCCGCAGTGGCGCAGAATCTCAACTCTCCTCAAATATGCAACTCTTAATGACGGGAGAGAATGGCCAGCCACCAACCATACCAGCACCGGTAAAACCTTTAGAAAGCCGCCGTAATAGGGTATAATGGTGACGAAAAACATGACTTCGCAGGTCTTTTACCGTAAGTGGCGACCCGGAACACTGGCTGAGGTGGTCGGTCAGGAACCGATAACGCAGACCCTGCTCAATGCCCTTGCCAGTGGTCGCATTTCCCACGCCTATCTCTTCTGCGGTCCGCGTGGCACCGGCAAGACCAGCACTGCACGGGCCCTCGCCAAGGCGGTTAACTGCCTGACCAACGGCCAGGGTGAGCCGTGCAACACCTGCGACATGTGCCAGGCGATAACCGAAGGACGCGCCCTGGATGTTATCGAGATTGACGCCGCCAGCAACACCGGGGTCGACGATATCCGCAGTCTCCGCGAAAAGGTCAACTACGCTCCCAACGAAGCCCGCTACAAGGTCTACATCATCGACGAAGTCCATATGCTGAGTACTGCGGCCGCCAATGCCCTGCTCAAAACATTGGAAGAGCCACCGGCGCACGTTATCTTCGTCCTCGCCACCACCGAATCCCACAAGATACTCCCCACAATCATCTCACGCTGCCAGCGCTTCGATTTCCGCCGTCTCTCCCAGCAGGACATCATCGCAAAACTGACCCGAATCTGTGAGACCGAAGGCATCACCGCCGAACCGGAGGCGGTCCGCCTTATTGCCAGGAGCGCTACCGGCAGCCTGCGCGATGCCGAAAACCTTCTCCAGCAAATGACCACCTACTACGGCTCCGATATCGGATTCCGCCAGGTCCAGGAGGTCCTGGGCATTACCGGAGACCGGCGCACCATAGAGCTGGCCAGACACATCATCAATGGTGACATCCCCGCCGGCGTGGCGACGATAAACAACGTCAACAATGACGGCCTTAACCTGCGCCAGTTCAACCGTGAGCTGGTCGAATATCTCAGGTCGCTACTACTGGTCAAGACCGGTGCCGACGAATCGGTCGACCTCACCACCGAGGACCTCGCTGAGCTTAAAGACCTGGCCACCAAAGCCTCGCTGGCCCATGTACTGAAGGTGGTCAAGACCTTCGGCCAGCTTGACATCGGTCTTGAGAACCACTCCGCGCTCCCCCTGGAACTGGCTATTGTCGATTGCAGCCTGGCACCACCGGCAGCAGAAGAAAAGCCCGCCAGCCGACCTGAACCAGCACCCCGTCCGGTGCAGAAGACCACACCTCCACCGGTGACCGCTGCGCCAACCACCAGGCCACCGGAAAGAAAACCTGCACCCTCTGAAACACCGCAGCACGCAGTCGCCACCAGCAGCCCGGCAGCAGCACCGGGAAGCGAAACGGAACGACTACGGCAGGACTGGAAGAAGGTCATCGAGGAAGCCCCACTGGAGACCAGGAAAACTCCCGCCCTGGCCATCCTGAGAAGCGCCGGCGTTCAGCCGGTCTCTGTCGAGAATGACAAGGTAATCCTCTCCTTTAAATATCCGGTATTCAAAGAGAAGCTCGAAGACCCGGAAAACCAGAAAGTAGTCGACAGCATTATAAGCAGCTTTCTCGGGCACCCGTGCCGCGTACAATGCGTCGCTGAAGACAACCATCTCGTGAAAGAAGCACTGAAGCTCGGTGCCCAGATTGTAGATACGGAGGAAGCATGAACCTTTCCATGATAAACCAGGCACGGCAACTCAAGGCCAAACTTGAAGAGGCCCAGAAGGAACTCGAAAAGACAGAAGTGCAGGCCGAGGCCGGAAAGGGTGCCGTCAAGGTCACCGCAAACGGTCAGCAGAAGATAGTATCGATATCTATCTCTCCCGCCGTCATAGACCCGGAGAAGCCGGAGCAGCTAGAGCAACTGGTCCTGAAAGCAGTACGTGACGCCCAGGCGAAATCAGAGAAGGCAGCCGCTAAGCGCATGAAGGGGTTGACCGGCGGCCTCAAGATACCGGGGCTGACTTAATCACCAAGGTTCTGGAGGATTTACATTGAATCAGGGTCCCATACCGGCCGCCGATGCCATAAACCGGCTCATCCAGGAACTGAGCAAGTTGCCCGGCATCGGGCCCAAGAGTGCTCAGCGCATCACCTACTATCTGCTACGCGCTCCCCACGAACAGACCGGCCTCCTCTCCGATACCATACGGGAGGTCAAGCAGAAGATAACGCTCTGCTCCACATGCTACAACGTAACTGACGTCGACCCCTGCCCACTCTGCCGCAGCGAGCAGCGCGACCACAGCACGGTCTGCGTCGTTGAGCAGCCCCAGGACATCCTGGCAATAGAGCATACCGGCATCTACCACGGCCTCTATCACGTACTCCACGGTGCTATCTCCCCGACCGAAGGCGTTGGCTCCGGTGATGTCAGAATCAGGGAGCTTACCGACCGTCTGCAGGACGGTACCATACAGGAAGTCATCCTGGCCACTAATACCAACCTTGAAGGTGAGCAGACCGCCCTCTATCTTAACCACGTTATTTCCCCCACCGGTGTCAGGGTTACCCGACTTGCCCATGGACTTCCCTTCGGTACTGAGTTGGAATACGCCGACGATACCACGCTCACCCGGGCAATTGAAGGAAGGCAGAAGCTCTAGCCACCCCACCCGCTTCTCCATATTATCGCAACTGGGAAGGATGACATTGATACAGGAATACCAGGAAGATATCCAATCGGATTTCGAAGGCACCATCATTGATATCGAAACAATTGGCCGGTTCAACCAGCTCTACCGCTACACCAATGATGTCCGGGAGTACGAGTACATTCAACAGGTCATCTTCGGGTCAATCGACCGGTACGCCCTCCGGATACTCTACGTACAGGACACGAGCGAGATAATGGAGCTTAATGAGCGGGTTGCCACCGTCATTGACAGCCTGCTACGGCCGTTCTATGCCTTCAACACCTCCTTCGAAACGGGAGTACTCTACTTCGGACTTGGTGAAGAGTTGTATTTCGACGGTGAACTGCAGGACGAAAAGTTTGAGGCTAAGGCTGATGCCGTCCGTAAGCTGGGTATACCTAACTACGACGACCCGTTCTATGACAAGGGTATCATGTGCATGCACGCCTGGGAAAGCGGTCAGTATGATACTGCTATCGCCCACAATCGGGCCTGCCTTCTCAAGGAACGGGATATTCTACTGAAGAGAGGTTCCCGGGAACCGGACGAACTGGTATTCGTCAGATAGGCAATATCGGATATATCCTTATCAGAATGGTGCAGCATGACCAGCAGGTACGGTGGATACGAAGAAAGAGAGTTTGTCGCCGGGTACTATGATACAGCATACGATGCGCGCCGGCAGGATGTCGACTTCTTCGTCGAGTACTCAAGGCAAGCCGGCGGTCGCACCCTGGAGCTGGGTTGCGGCACCGGCCGGGTGCTCATCCCCACCGCCATCGCCGGCTACGAAGTCACCGGTCTTGACCTGTCACACTACATGCTGCAACAGTGCCGGGAGAAACTGTCGCGGCAGCCGGAAGATGTACGGCAGCGTATCAGGCTGATAGAGGAAAATATGACTGACTTCGACACCGCCGAGCAGTACTCGCTGGTGACCACTCCGTTCCGTTCCTTCCAGCACCTCATCACCCTGGAGGAACAGAAGGCGTGTCTGAACTGCACCAACCACCATCTCGTCCCCGGCGGGCTTCTCATACTGGACCTCTTCCACCCCTATCCCCCCAGACTGGTACCCGACCCCAGGTACATGGATGAAATAGAGGACCTGCCTGAGACGGCACTACCCGACGGCCGGCGTCTGCGCCGTACCAGCAGGACGGTGGCCTTCCACCGCGAACAGCAGTACAATGATATCGAGATAATCTACTATATAATCCATCCTGATGGTCGGCAGGAAAGACTCGTCCAGGCATTCCCGTTCCGCTACTTCTTCCGCTATGAGGTAGAGCACCTGTTAGAGCTATATGGGTTCCGTATTGTTGACCTGTTCGGCAACTACGACCGCTCACCCCTCTCCAACGATTCACCGGAGATGATATTCGTGGCTGAGAAGACCGGGAGAGGGCAGGAACCATGAGAACCAGGTGGGTAGTGTGTTGCTTGGGCCTGGTGACGGTGGCTCTGGCGGTCCCTCTGTTGCCACTGCCGGTTCTGGCAGAGGAAGAAGAGATTGAGCTGGACGCCACCTATCCCAGAGTGGAAAGCGAATCTCCCGGAGCCATCTTCAAATTCCCTGTCTCCCTGCTATACCGGGGAGGCGAAGCGCGGGAGTTTCACCTCCGTGCGAGCGGGCCTCCCGGATGGAGCACCTATGTGACCTCGATGGACGAGACTATCAGGGTGTCCGTCATCAAACTCGAACCGAACCAGTTCCCTCCCGATCAAGTCAAGATTATCGCCGCTCCCCCTGTATCCGCCAGTACTGAAATCAGGGACTACACGATAACCCTGGTAGCAGGCTCCGGGAACATAAGCGGCAGCATTGAGCTCACGGCGGCGGTGAGACCCGCTTATTCTCTGGAGCTGGTGCCGACTCCTACGCTCTATCACAATGTAACCAGCGGCGAGATCGACTATGCCTCACTGACTGTCAGTAATACCGGCAGCGGTGACCTCACCGGTGTTAGATTTTCGGTGGGCGAGCCTGAGGGCTGGACTATCGAGTTCCACCCGGACCGAGTAGACCGCCTCACTCCCGGTGCTTCGCTGGAGGTAGAGCTCAGCATCAGCACGACCTCAGAGGTGTCTGCCGGTTACCATCGGATGACACTGGTGGCTGAAGCGGACCAGACGCAGCAGACAACGATTCTCAGTATTCGTGTGGCGGAGCCCGAAGGGTCGTGGCTGTGGGTGGGGGTAGGAATCGCAGTTGGGGTCGCTGGCGCCTTCGCGCTCGTTTTCCTGCGCATAGGTCGCGGCAACAGACCACTGGAGTGAAGGAGGGAGTATGATCGAGCGAGTTCACGAGCACATCATTACCGAGCTAAAGCAGAACACCTGGACGGATATCATCTTCGTCCTGACAGCGATATTCCTGAACCTGCTGTCCCTCGGTGTCAACTCGGGAATCGCGGCGGGGGACGGGGGCGCTACGACCACGATTGTGATGTTCACCTTTGTCGCCCTTGTGCTGGTGGTCAATTTCGTCGCGGAGGTCGGGCTGATAAGGGGAAGGCAGACACGGGTGAAGCTCCTCGAGGGGTTGCTGAAGATGTACCGGGACCAGGGTGTTGAGGGGTACTATGACCGGACGCTCCTCGAAAACTACAATACCAGGTACAACCTCTTCATGCTTGCCGTCCTGTTCACAGGACTGGTAGCCCTGATTGTGCCCTTCGTCCTGAGGTAACGATACCAGAGCGGGACGGGACTCATGAGCAAACTCACCGGCATAAGAGCCATTTCCTTTGATGGCGACGGCACCCTGTGGGACTTCCTGAAGGTGATGCGCCATTCCCTCGGCCACGTTCTCAGTGAGCTGGCCCGACTCGACCCACCCGCAGCCACCATGCTTGATATCGATAAGATGGTAGAAATCAGGAATAAAGTCGCCTCCAGGCTAAAGGGTAAAACAGCCAACCTGGAGGCAATTCGCCTCGAAGCCTTCCGGCAGACACTGGAAGAAATCGGCCGGCCAGATGACGACCTGGCACACCACCTCAACAATGTCTACCTAAAACACCGCTTTGAGGACATCGAGCTATATCCCGACGTCCTGCCGGCACTGGAAATACTTCGCCACAGGTATACCCTCGGGCTGGTATCCAACGGCAACAGCTACCCGGAACGCTGCGGGCTGGACGGCGTATTCCGGTTTGTCGTCTTCGCACAGGACCACGGTGTCGAGAAACCCGACCCGGAGATATTCCGGATTGCCCTACAGCAGGCTGGGTGCTCGCCGGAACAGCTTCTTCATGTCGGTGATTCGTTACAGAACGACGTCGCCGGAGCCGCCGGTGCCGGAATACGTTGCATCTGGCTCAACCGTAACAGAGTGAGCAACGATACCGGCGTAAGACCGGATTATGAGATTGAATCCCTTCAGGAGTTGATGCATATCCTGCCATGACGAGACCGAGGAACTACCAGACCGAAGCTATCATCATCAGGAAGACCAGACTGAGGGAGGCGGACCATATTCTCACCCTCTACACTCCCAATCTGGGCAAGATTCAGGGTGTGGCCAGGGGCGTACGCCGCCCTAAAAGCAAGCTCGCCGGCCACCTGGAGATGCTCACTCACAGCCAGGTCTCGCTGGCGCGGGGACGGAACCTGGATACCATCACCGGCAGCCAGACCATCAACGGCTTTCTCCTCCTGAAAACTGACCTCTGGCTCACCTCTTACGGACTCTATCTTATCGAGATGGTCAACCAGTTCACCCCCGAGCACGTTGAGAATCATGACCTGTTTCAACTGCTGCTCGATACCATGCACAACCTCTGCCAGGACGTGGACCGGGAGCTCACCCTGCGCTACTTCGAACTCAAGCTCCTCCACGAAGTCGGCTACCGCCCCCAGCTACAGCAGTGCGTTGCCTGCCACCAGCCGCTGGAGCCGGTGACCAACTACTTCAGCCCCTCTGCCGGCGGTGTCCTCTGTCCGGACTGTCGCCAAACCCAGTCATTCACCTACCCGATTTCCGTTAATGCCCTCAAGGTGCTGCGCCTGCTCCAGAACAGTGACTACGATACCGTAAACCGCCTCAAGCTTAACGCTCAACTTTCCCGCGAACTGGAGACAATAATGAGGAGCTACCTCAAGCACCTCCTTGAGCGCGACTTGAAATCTGCCGGCTGGCTGGATACCCTGCGAGAGCAGAAGGCTCAGACCTGAGCCATAATCGCTGTGCTTTAGCTCCCCAATCCGTTACTCTGCCCCGGATTCTTCAATTCCGGGGACTTGACGTCCAATGAGCAAAAGCGTAGCATATCCACCAGTTACTGATTCGATGTGAGAAACCAGCCAATGCTAGAGAGCAAGCGACACCGTCTGGCAAAAAGAATGAAGTGGGCGGCACGCATTATCGGGCTGGTCATGGCAGGGCTCTTCCTTGTCGTCCTTATCGGTGAAGCTGCTGGTGAGTTTCTGGACGAAGGCAAAGAGACAATCGAGACGGCAGGCATTCTACTGGGTGTGCTTCTGGGTCTGGCATTGCTTGGCACTATTGTATCCTGGTGGCGAGAGCGACTTGCCAGTATGCTGCTGGCCGCAGCTTCCGTGGGACTGGGTATCCACATAGCCGTGTATGCTGGCCGCAACCATTTCTTTGCCTGGCTAATGGTTGGCCTGCCCTATCTTGTTGCCGGTATACTGTTCCTTATCTCTTCACGGTTATCAAGGCAGGACCCCTGATGGTGCACCCCGACTCCTCAGTACATCCCTATCAACGTAGACACCACGTATCACCGTAGCCAACGTCAGGGAATTCGCATGAGGAGGAGTAATGAAAGAGATTACGGATGGCGTATTCATCGAGACGGAGTATCTTGGCTGCAATATCGGCTGCGTAGTCACAGAGAAAGGCCCGGTGCTGATAGATGCGCCAACTCTTCCCCACGAAGTAAGCGACCTGCGCAATGAACTCCGCCGGCTGTCCCCACTCGATATCGCGTATCTGGTCTACACGCATGGCCATTTCGACCATCTGATTGGCGGCGCCCACTTGACCGGCCGGACAATAGCGCACCGGGGGGCGGCAGATGAGATAGCATACCTGAAGGAGAATCTACCCGCAGAAGTCAGTCGTTACGTCCCGGACATCTATCAACAGTACAAAGAAGCCTTCGACAATGCCGAGATTGCTCTGCCACAGGTGGTCTTTGACAGGGAGCTGAAGCTCTGTATGGGGGACAGGACACTGGTACTGTTCTACGCGGGCGGACACTCTGCGGACTCATTGGCTGTGTACCTGCCCGAGGAAAGAGTACTCTTCGTGGGAGACAACGTCGTGAGCGGTATGCCTCTGGTGACACCGAATTCGCTGTTCGGTGAGTGGATAGACTTCTTGCACCGCGTCGAGGTGATGGAGGTCGACATCATCGTGCCGGGACACGGGCCGGTTTGTGGCATGGAGACAGTGACAAACACCCGCCTCTACTTTGCAGCAATGCGTGACCGTGTGAGCAGTCTGATTGGTGCCGGCGCAACCAGAGAGGAAGTCGTGAGCGAAACGGGTCTGACCGCGTGCTTGCCGGTACCAACGGAAGAAACAGTGAGACAGCAGGTGGCATCTACCGTGGCCGCTATGTATGAGCAGGTGATGAAGGGGATGCTGAGCGTATAGGAGCCCGGCGTCCGCCGGCAACGATCTAATGAGTTGATTGCCGCCCCTTCAATAACGCTGAGCGTATTCTTTGCCTTAGGTATGGAGGGCACCTTCCACATCACCATCTGGTTTCTTATTGACTTCTTAGACACCCACGGGTAAAGTCCGTGGCACTCTGCCCTTCGGACTATCATTATCAGGAACACAACCAGACTACAGCCGTTGTCACTCGCGCAGTCAGGTTACCCGAGCCGGAGATAGTTGTAAGTGTCACCCGCCCAGTACATACATATCCAGGCACATTGCCGCGAATACCAGACCGAGGTATGGGAACGCAGACATCCTGTAGAGTCGCCAGGACTGCTCTGAGGAGTTAGATATGGCCAGGCGGATGCTGGTATATATCAGGACACCCCCGAGAAGGTTGGCCAGTGTCAGGTATACCCAGTGAAAACTAGCCACGAAGTAGAAGGTCAGAGACACTGCATAGAGCAGCAGGCTGAGTACCACCAGTAGCTTGACCGCCGCGCCTGGAGTCCGGTTCAGAGGAAAGTAGCTGATACCGGCTCCAAGGTAGTCATCTCGCCGCGCAATCATGACACTCCATAGATGGATAGGGAGCCAGATGGCAATAAGCAGGCAGAGGAACAACAGCTCCCAGCTAAAAGAGGGGTCGATGGCCAGCCAGCCGATCAGGACCGGTGCACAACTGGCCAGAATGCCCTGGGGAAAGACACATGTCCACCTCTTCCGCCATACCAGGGCTGCTATTACACCCACCAGACCGGTCCAGAAGCACAGGGGATGCATAATCCAGGCCAGCACCATACCGGTGAGAACCAGGGTGATAGTCAGCGGTAGCACCTTCTCCGCAGGCACTATCCGTCCCGAGGGCAAAGCCCGGTTTCTGGTACGCTGCATCCGGGCATCAACATGGCGGTCGAGGTAATTGGTGAGTCCGTTTAAGCCACCGCTGGCCAGCAGAACCGCAATGAGGACAATCATGAGTCTGCCGGGTGGTGGATGTCCTGCTCCGGCTACGACTGCCGCGCAAACGCCGATAAAAGTCAGCAGAATACTCTCGCGAGGTTTCAGGACTCCCAGGTAGTCTCTAACTGTGCTCAATCGTAACAGCATCATCTCCAGTCCGGGTAGAAACACCCTTCCTTTCCGGTCAGATGGGGGTCGGGATGTCTCTCGTGGTTTATATGCAGCCACAGGGTAGCTGTGTCTAAAAATCCTCTTCAACAGTGATTATACCGGATTCTCGCCTCGCCCGACAACTCCTGCCTGTAACTACGAGTAAAGCGAAACAACCTGGTCACTCATGCGACTGATTCCGAGGAGGACGGCTGATAGCCTCCGCTCAAAGCCGATGCTCAGGATGTCAGCTTCTTGTAGAGGATGGGCAAGCGCTGCGGTAGAGATTCGATGTTATTGACTACTTCGTAGTTGATATCGTGGCAGATTCTCCTCAGGTAATCGTATCCGGCTATGTCAACCGTAAGGCAGAAGGGCATAATGTTCTTTCGCTCGGCCTCAAGGAAGGCCATCCGGGTATCCTGGAGGGCATATTCTTCATCGCCATCACCCTGGCCATAATCCTCGTCCTGAGGATATCCATCACTGACCAGGAAGAGTAGCTTTGTCTTCGCATCACGTGTGTCCAGCTTCGAGGTGGCATGTCTTATAGCCGAACCCATTCTTGTACCATGTAACGGTGCGATGCTGCCTACCCTGCTCTTGACAGTGCCGGAGAATCCCTCGTCTATTCCTTTGATAACCAGTATCTCCACATTATCCCGACCGTGACCGGAGAAGCCATAGACCCCATAACAGTCCCCGACACCTTCCAGGGCGTTCATCATCAATACCACGCTTTCCTTCATCACATCTATCACGCGCCGTGATGCTCCTGTCAGCACTTCACCACCCTGCGCTCTCATTCTGGGGGGACCTTCCACCAGGTCGAGGTACCACTCAGGGTATTCATCATCGGTATCCTTAATTACGTTACTAGTGGAAGCACTCATATCAAGAAGCAGAATTGCCGCCACGTCCCTTTGTACCCTCCTCCTCTTCCAGTATATCCTCTCGTCAGAGATACAGCCTGCCCTCCTCTCTACAACGGCTCTGACCACAGCATCCAGGTCCAGTTCTTCACCGTCATAGAGTCTGTCCGCCTTCCTGAGAAGTTCCGGAGTTATCATCTCGAACTGCTTCCTGACCCGGGCGGCCAGCAGGTGACTACGGGACAGGGTTTCCTCGAAGAAATCGGTGCTAACTTCAGGCAGCAGCTTCTCTCTCACCCGGCACCATTTCGGTCGATAGCAGCCGATATGGAAATCCCACTCATCATAGAGAAACGATTGTCCGTCCTCTCTCAGGAGAGCACCTTCCCCGGCGTAATCGGTATCAGACAGCCCTGCGTTTCCGTCCTGTCCGGTAGAGACAGTCTCCTCGGCACGGATTTCACCGGGAAGGTCTGTCGTGTACTGACCTGACAGGACGTTCCTTGCCTGTATCATCCCGTTGAGCTGTACTTCAGCGCCGGGAGGCGATATGGGAGACGGGGCCCACTGGTCAGAACCATCTTCAGCCTTTGGCAGTATGTGAAGCGTGTCGGGATGGGAATTACCACGATATTCTACATCTGCGGGGGCCTGGTATGGTACTTCCACGCCCGGTTCAAGCGTGACGTTGTCACTATCAGAACGACGATAGGCTTTCACTGCCATGTCAGGCCCACTTTCACCAGGATTAGTTATTTCCCATTCCCACTCCGGTCCATAGGTATTGGAGATGGTGCCGGCAATCTCGTACAGTCGAAGAGCAGCCTCGGCGGAATCCTCGACGGTTGCCCGCGGCGATTGCAAACGCTGCAAGAGCTTCACCGCTGATTCAACCGGACTACGCAGGATGGCAGGGATTATGGGAAGCTCACCATCCAGGCTAAGCCGGATGAGTATTTCGAGGAATGCTTCCCTCAGCGGAAGAAGGTCCGGAGAAGGCCGCCTCCACACCGTCTCCTGCTGGACCGACTTGTATCCGGCTCTGATTCCCGCGTATCCATACTTCACCAGGTAGTCAACCCTGACGTCCTCCACCAGGGAGTATATATCGGCAGCGAGCCTCATATCGTCGAAGAGGCTGAGGAACCTCTCCATATCGGTCAGGCCGGCTCCATCTGTTGACCGTAACTGGTGCCGCCGGTCAGGGAACAGTACCGCTTCCTTTTCAAAGCAGAAGTCGAAGGTGCCGAACTCGATATGACCGGCCTGGTGCGTGACAGCCACCTTGTACCAGGTGAAGTTCTCCTCATTCGAATCATAGCGGTCCATTGACGATGGCAGGAAGATGGTGGTCCCGTCTGTGGTCGGTGTACCCGGGTGTATGGCTCCCATACTCCACACCGCCAGGCTCTCACTGGGCCGAATCTCTACCTCGGTACCCCCCAGAGCTTGACCGTACATGAGCAGCACTTCCCTAACCTCGTCAAGCTCGACTGTAACCAGCAGTCGTTCCAGCGCCCTTTCTTCCGTAAACTCAAGGCGGAGGTGAGCAAGGCCCGTCTTTCCATCCTTTCCCAGCAGCCTGACCCCTTCTCTAAACCAGCGTTCCAGCCCGGGAATGCCTATCTCTGCCAGTACGGCAGGACAACTCTTGAGAAACTCTATCCCGGCAATGGTTGATATTGCCAGTACGGCCTCACTCCGGTCCAGGAGGCGGGAATGCAGACTGCTATCGATTCTACCGAAGGACTGCGAGCAATCGGTAAGAAAAGAGAGAGCAAGCTGACCGTTGTATCGGGCTATTCTCCCCATCAGTGAAAGGAACCTTCTCCTTTGCCCACCAGCGATACTGGCTAAGGCACCGGTACCTCTCTGAAAGAAGGTAGCAGATGCCCTCGGATTAAGACGGACAAGGGCCAGGGCCACAGCCAGGAAAGGCCCACGTTCTTCCTCTCCTAACGTGGCCAGGACTCGATGAGCTGAGCCCAGACACTCGGCAGCCAGGTCGTAGGAGGTCTCGGCTAGACGTTCAAGAAACAGAGCGAATCTCTCCATCTTAATCAGACTCAGGCTCTGCAGGAGTTCGGGTGTGGCGTCCAGAAAACGGCAGGCCAGCTCCATTGATTCCGAGTTTCTCTTATAGAGACCCGGTCCCATTGCCAGCCAGACCTCTATTTGTCTCCCGGGAAGCACAGTCAGAGCCTTTGGACTGGCCCGAAAGTAGGCAGCGGCAAGACCGGGACTATCGCGGCAGAGCATCTTCGCTCTACTGACCCAATCGAGAAAGCGCGGGAATGGGAGAATATCCAGAACTTCGGGCGTGACCCGAAAATACTCCTCTGTTACTTCCAACGAGAGGGGGGGGGAATGGCGTGACAGAGCAAGACCCTCATTTGCCCATCTGCCTAATTCATCAGGCGATAGCAAGAGGCTTACTCGTGCACAGGCAGACCGGAATTGACTCAGCAGTTGCTCTGATGATAGCCTGAGTTCCTTCTCGACCCGTGCGAGGCCCCAATTCCCACTGCTGTTTCCATGCTGAGCAAATGTAGACATTATTCATCCCAGAGAATTTGAATGTGACTGCCTCTCTCGTGGTATACCGTTAACATGATGAAAGGTATGACCTCTTCCAGAGATTGTACCACTTGTCGCCCCGGAATGTGCAGTATTGGGACTCGCGTGACTGAAACTGGTGGGGCATTATCACCGAACCAGTCTTCTCTTAGCCTTCTTTCTATCATTGGCTAGCAGCACAGGAGGCGAACGGGATATGGCCCGAGTGGACTACTGCCGTGCTCCGGGACAGAGATTGACAACGGGGTGTCATAGGTATACTATCGGTGACAAGAGCGATGAGGGTCAGTGTATGTCATGGCGAGTTGAAATGGGAAATCCCGGTTAATATCTCGCACTTTCACCATGGTCAGCGCATCGTCGGGGCAATTGAAAGCGCAGACGCTACAGCCAATGCATCGCTCTTCCTGAAAGGGATGAAGTCGCCAGAGAAGTCTGGCCTGTGCGGCATGAAATGTTCTGTTTGACAAGTAATCCGGAACACGAGTAGATTCAGCCTAGTTCCGGGAACAGAGGAGGTAGACACTATGAAGAGGATACTCTCGCGAAGCTTATGGGCACTCGTGGTGGTGGGCCTTCTGATTGCCGCCGGATGCGGGGGCCCAGCGGCTGAGTCTCAGAAGGAGCCGTTCGATGAGGCGAAGGCAACTCAGGAACTGAGCGCCGCCATGGCGGTATGGCTCCCCGACAACGCCGACAAGGTGGCCGAGCAGATGGGAATGTGGGTCGCTCTCGACACGGCGGCAGGCTCCAACGATCTCGGGACCGCCGCCGTCAGGCCCGCCCTGCTCGGTGAACTCGAGATAACGGTGACGCACGTCGAGGCTGCCAGAGGAACCGACAGCTACAAAGGCACCGTGAGCGTCAGTTTCCCGATAACGTTGAGGCTGAGCCTTGGTAGTGCCGGCGCGGGATCGACCCACGATTCCAGCGTCGATAAGGAATACGTCGTGACTGTATCGTTCGACGTCACCGTCACCGGCGGCGAGGTCGTTGAGGCGAGTCCGGGGTACGACGTCGACGTCAACGCCATCAAAGAGTAGAGCCAGGCTCCGGCATGGAGCCGGGGCTGGTACTGACGTCAGGATACCCAGGCATACGCCAAGGGAGTAGCGGGACATGCGGTGGACCTCTGTAACCGCAGACTCTGAGTATGCTGACTTCCGTGCGCGTGTAGCGTCAAAAGAAAGTGTTACCGAACAGTCTGTGATTGCCTCATAATTCCGGTTACCGAAGCCACCTTAGTTTTGTCTTTCACTGACCTTGTCCTCTATTACTACGGGTGTCTTCTTCGGCTGGCTTCGCCCTACCCTTAACCTGAAAAGTGTATAGTATGTCCTAGACACCGCACAGCGCCGGATTGACAGGATGTCTCAAAGACGATATAATACGGAACACGGTCTCCTCTATCCTTATAATCTGGTGATTGACGGAGTATTGCGATGGGCTTTGAAACGCAGGATGTCGAGCGAAAGATGCTCACCATATTGAAGGTCTTGAGTGACTCTCAGGAATCGGTTGGAGCCAGAGTCATTTCTCGCCGCTTGAAAGACTACGGGGTTGAACTCGGAGAAAGAGCGGTCAGATACCACCTCAAGCTAATGGACGAGCGCGGGTTAACCAGGCTCCTGGGGCGTCGGGATGGTCGGGTGCTCACTGAACAGGGAATCGAAGAGGTAAAGAGTGCTCTGGTCAAGGACAAGGTGGGCTACTCCATCTCCAGAATCGAGCTGCTTGCCTTCCGTACTGATTTCAATCCACAGAATCGCACCGGTTCTGTCCCGGTCAATATCTCCCTCTTTCCGAAGGGACAGTTCCAAAAGGCGCTCCAGGCAATGAGACCTGCTTTCACCAAGGAGATTTGCGTTAGCGACCTGGTAGCGGTAGCTCAAGAGGGTGAGAGACTTGGTGATTTAGTAGTTCCCAAGGGCAAGGTGGGACTGGCTACGGTTTGCAGCATTGTATTCAATGGCACTGCACTCAAGGCCGGTGTCCCTATGGCTTCCGGATTCTCCGGCATCCTTCAGGTCCGAAATAATGAGCCTATCCGTTTCGTGGAGCTCATTCAGTATGCCGGTTGTTCCCTTGACCCTTCCGAGGTGTTCATCAGGGCCAGGATGACCTCGGTAACACAGGTAATAAGAACGGGGGAAGGCAAAATACTGGCCACCTACCGTGAAATACCAGCGCTCTGCCGACCGGTAGTAGAGGATGTGGTGGCCAAACTGAGGGAAGCCGGATTGGGCGGTGTATTGGTAATGGGGAATGCCAGCGAGACAGTATGTGAAGTCCCGGTGGAACTTAATCGAATTGGCTTAATCCTGGTTAATGGTCTGAATCCGGTGGCCGCTGCCGTGGAAGCTGGCCTGGAGGTCGAGAACCAGGGCATGAGCACTGTCATGGACTACCAACGGCTAATCAGATTCCAGGAGTTGTAGAGCATGAACGAGGTTCAAATCATTCCGTGTCTGGACGTGAAAGAGGGGCGGGTGGTCAAGGGAGTCAAGTTTGTCAACCTGCAGGATGCCCGGGACCCGGTGGAAGCGGCAGAGGCCTATTGTCGGGAAGGGGCTGATGAGCTTGTTTTCCTCGATATCTTTGCTACCGTCGAGAGCAGGAAGACAAGACTCGAGTGGGTGAAGAGAGTCTGCGACGTGGTGACTATACCCTTCGCCGTGGGCGGTGGCATAGCCAGTATGGAGGACATGAAAGCCCTGTTTGATATGGGGGTCGATAAGGTGTCCATAAACACGGCCGCAGTCATGGACCCGAAGCTTGTTGAGAGGGCAGCCAAGGAGTTCGGTAAAGAAAGGCTGGTAGTTGCCATTGACGGCAGGAAGAACTCACCTGACAGCGGACTCCCCCGGCTGGAGGTAGTCGTCAAGAGCGGCAATGAGGGCACCGGTATCGACATCGTCGACTGGGCGAAGCGGGTGGAAGGACTGGGTGCCGGCGAGATACTCCTCACCAGCAAGGATGCCGACGGGACCAGGGAAGGATACGACCTGGAGATGACTAAGGCCGTGGCCGAAGCAGTCGGTATTCCGGTTACCGCCTCCGGCGGTGCCGGTAAGCTGGAGCACCTTTATGATGCTGTGGCAATCGGTAAAGCATCCGCGGTACTGGCAGCATCCATCTTCCATTTCGGGGAGATATCCATACCTGAAGCCAGGAAATACTTGAGAGAGAAAGGAATACCGGTGAGAGAGTGAACCAGGCAAACAAACGTCTTCTGAAGACAATGGACCGAACTAATAGCACGGAAAGGAGAATCGAAGAATGAACCTGCAACAACCAAACTCAAACGAAGCTACTAGAACAGCCAATCGGTCCCGAAGTGTGGTGCCCATGAGTGGTCTGTGCACCCGCTGTATCGACGGCTGCACCGGTAACTGCGAGGTATTTAAGGCGACCTTCCGAGGTCGGGAGCTGATATACCCGGGACCATTCGGAGAGATTACAGCCGGTGGCGACAAGGAGTATCCCGTAGACTATTCTCACCTCAACATCCAGGGGTATGCCCTCGGAGCCAAGGGCCTTCCTGAAGGGGTTGTCGGCGACCCGGATACGGCAACCTTCCCTTCGGTGAACACCGAGACGGAATACGGCTGGGATAAAAAGGTCAAGATGGCAGTCCCCGTTTTCACTGGCGCTCTGGGTTCCACAGAGATAGCCCGGAAGAACTGGGACCACTTTGCCGTTGGCGCTGCAATCAGCGGGGTCACGCTGGTCTGTGGCGAGAATGTCTGCGGTATTGACCCGCAACTCGAACTCGATGCTAATGGTAAGATAACTTCCGCGCCGGACATGGACCGCCGCATCGAAGTCTACCGGCGATACCACCGCGGATACGGAGAAATCCTGGTCCAGATGAACGTGGAAGATACCAGTCTGGGTGTTGCCGAATATGTCAGCCGCAAGCACGGCCTCGAAACCATTGAGTTGAAATGGGGACAGGGTGCTAAATGCATCGGCGGTGAAATCAAGGTCAATACTCTTGAACGCGCACTGGAACTCCAGAGGCGCGGCTACATTATCACCCCCGACCCTTCAAGCCCCACCAGTCAGGCCGCCTTCAGAGACGGGGCAATCAAGGAGTTTGAACGGCACAGCCGACTCGGCTTCATCAGTGAAGAGTCGTTCCATGCCGAGGTCAAGCGCTTGAGAGCCCTCGGATTCAAACGCATCACCCTGAAAACCGGTGCCTATGGTCTGCGTGAGCTGGCTATGGCCATCAAGTGGGGGGCGAAGGCTAATATTGACCTGCTGACAATAGACGGCGCTCCCGGTGGCACTGGTATGAGCCCGTGGCGAATGATGGAGGAGTGGGGTATGCCCAGTCTCTACCTGCACGCCGCAGCCCATGAGTTCTGCCAGAGGCTCGCGGACAAGGGCGAAAGGACACCTGACATGGCATTCGCCGGTGGGTTCAGCAGCGAAGACGGTATATTCAAGGCACTAGCCCTTGGCGCACCCTTCACGAAGGCGGTGTGTATGGGTCGGGCACTGATGATACCCGGTATGGTCGGTAAGAACATTGCTCAGTGGCTCAAGGATGGCAAGCTGCCCAATACCGTCGGTCAGTTCGGCTCAACTGTGGAGGAGATATTCGTTAACTACGAAGACGTCATGAATATTGTCGGCTCCAAGGAAATCAAGAACATCCCGCTGGGGGCCATCGGTATCTACAGCTACGCCGAGAAGCTCAGGGTAGGCCTTCAGCAGCTAATGGCCGGTTCCCGTAACTTCAGTGTACCTACGATTTCCCGAACAGACCTCATGTCCCTCACCGACGAGTGCGCCCAGGTTACCGGAATACCCTATCTTATGGATGCTTACCGGGAAGAGGCAATGGCAGTTCTGGACAGCTAGTCACTTTCCCCTGACAGGACACATAGAGTGGGTGCTCGTACACATGAGCACCCACTCTTTTATTTTCCACCAGTGCCCCCATTGCAGGCAAGGTCACAAGAGACCGGAATGTGCAAGAAGAAAGCGAAGGGGTCGGACATCCTGCCCCTTCAGCAACCTGGCTTCCCGAAGTATCGATTCAGTTCTTTGCTATTCTGAATAACCTGGTCACACATCTATGGCAATTCGACGGCGTGCTAGGCGATAACGCCTTGCTCCTTGAAACGGATGATATCATCCCAGTCATAACCGTACTCAAGGAGGACTTCCTCGGTATGCTGGCCAAACTCGGGCGCTGGCATCCGGTAGGTTGCCGGAGACTCACCAAGCTTGACCGGACTGGCGATAACGTCGATAGGCCCCTGGGTGGGATGCTCGCAGGAGACGAAGAAGCCATTGGCACGGGCCTGGGGGTCGTTTGCCGCCTCCCTGAGACTCTGGTAAGCAGCAAAAGGTACTCCTGCCAGAAGCACCTTCCACTCGTCGAGCGTCTTGTTTATGAAGGCATCGGTAAGTACCTGCTGTAGCTCGCCGCAGTGTTCGGCACGTCCTTCGAAGGTGCTATATCGTGAATCATCGACCATGTCCTCGCGGCCGATGGCACGGCAGACACGCCCCCAGTAGCGGTCCGGCTGCAAAGCGACGATAACAATCACCCGCGCATCGCTGGTTATGTAGGCGCCAACGAGCGGATTATTCGACCTGCTGCGGTGGAAGGCAGCTATTGGCGTCATGGCCGCCCGGGCCTGTTCAACCAGCTCCGCCGGAGGCTCGGCCCGCCAGTCAGCGTAGTCCAGCCCTGTGACCAGGGCCCCGGCAATGTCGAAACCAAGCTGGTATAACCCGGTATGCAGCAGGGAAACATCCACCTCCTGCCCGACGCCGGTTCTCTCACGCTGGAAAAGGGCAAGCATAATGCCATAAGCCAGGACCAGCGCGGCGATATTGTCCCCGAAAGCCGGGCGCATGGCAGCTCCGACAGAACCCGGCATCGTTAGCATGTGGGCTATACCCGAACGGTACCAGAGGGCAGTGGCGTCATAAGCCGGTGCATCCTTCTCCAGCCCTTCCCTTCCGTAACCGGTTACGCAACCCCAGACGAGCCGGGGGTTTTGTCTGCTTAGCGTCTTGTAGTCCATCCGGTAGCGCTCCAGTTCGGACGGTCTGAAATTCGTGACGAGTACATCTGCCTGCTCTACGAGCCGGTAAATAATATCCCGGCCGGTCTCCTGTGCCACATCGACGGTAACGCTGCGCTTGTTACGGTTGTAGTTCTCCCAGTTGTAGCCAAACTCCGATGGCGCAGCAGCATGCAGTACCTCCTGGGAGAGCTGGTAGCCACGGAAGGAGTCCCCTGTCACGGGGTTTTCGATGTGGAGCACGTCCGCTCCAAAGTCAGCCAGGTGCCGGGCGCACAGTGGTACAGCGGCCACCTGGGAAAGGTCAATCACTTTGATACCCTCAAGAACGGCAGCCATACTATATACTCCTCCTGGTTAGATTGGTGTGCCCTACTACAAACAGCAATATTACCCACTGGATAGTGGATAATCTAGTCCGGTGAGATGTTTTTGTCAAGGTGATACGGCAAAGTGGCTGTACCCTTGTCTATTAGTCTGCTCTCCTCCGACCCCATCGTCAATTCGGGTACTGCTTGCGTATGCCCTCGTTCAGACGGAAGAATGACACAACTCCCTGCAGGTATGGGAAGTTCTCTTCTTGTGTGAGAAGCAGTATTGGCTGTACTGGAATGTCACTAACGTACCGGACGAGTGCAGGGTGTTTACATTTCCTATACGATTAAGGTACTGTAAGAGACAACCATGCGGGGCTCCCCGGCAGGCTCATTCTACTGTCAACCACCGGGCTCCCGTCCACGAATATCACAATGAGAGGGGTTATCCTCCTCGAAAGGAGCTTGAAAATGATTCGTCTTACCTATCTTCTACGGCGCAAGCCGAATATGTCTCGAGCCGAGTTCCAGAAGTACTGGAGGGAAGTCCATGGACCCCTTGTGGCGAGCCATGCCCATACCCTCAACATGCTCCGCTACGTCCAGGTCCATACCCTGGAAGAGGACCAGGGCGAGCAACTTGCAGGGGCTCGTGGCAAGATGGAGGAGCCTTACGATGGTGTGGCAGAGCTGTGGTGGAACAACCGTGAGAGGGCGGGCGACGCCCATGAATCAGAGCAGGGACAGGCGGCAGCTCGGCAGTTGGTCGAGGACGAAGCAAAGTTCATCGACCTCCCCAACTCGCCGCTGTGGTTGGGCTACGAATACCCACAGGTAAATCCATCGCCGGAGAATCTGGTCGCCACGGAGATGTGCTCCCTGGTGAAGTTCTACTTCCCGCTACGCCACCTTGCCAGCCTGACGCTGGAGGAGGCCCAACTCTACTGGCGCACCGCCCACGGGCCTCTCATCCGCCGGAACGCCGAGGCGGGTCACATCAAGCGCTACATACAGGTGCATCGCTACGAAGACGAACTTGAAAATACGTTGCGTGAGGTACGGGGCACAATTACCGAGCCCTACACCGGTCACGCCGAACTCTGGTTCGAACGGACCGGTATGTCGGTACCTACGCCGGAGAGGACGCGGGGCGGACAGCTTGCGGTGGAGGATGAAAGTAAATTCATCGACTTCGCCCGGTCTAGCATGTGGCTGGCAAAAGAGCACGTATTCGTCGATTACCGTTGAGACCCCGGCGAGGGGATAGAGCCCTGCCCAATTCGCTCCGGATAAAGGCCGGCCGGGCACGTCTCCCCACGACAGGCATCAAGTGTGTGCCTTCCTGGAGTCCCGTCAGGACATGGCCGCAGGTATCCAGGGTGATATTTATGCTGGCATATCCCAGTCTCGCCAATATTACCCTGGGGTGAATGCCTGTCTTTTCAGCATCAACGTGGCGTATCTATGCCGCAGGTCACGAATTCTGGTATCTCTCAGGCCAGCTTTCCCGCAGTCTATTAACCAACTGGGGCGGACTATTGGAGCTGCTCCAGGTCAGCGTCCTTCTCTTCGTAGAGCTTCAGGCAGGCATCAACCACCTTCGAGTCGTAGAGGATACCGCGTTGCTTGATAATCTCTCTCATGGCGTACTCCAGACCAAGAGCGGGACGGTAGGGCCGGTGGGATGAGATTGCCTCGACGACGTCGGCCACGCCCAGTATTCTTGCCCCGATAATGATGTCG
>JADHXC010000027.1 GCA_016783135.1 Dehalococcoidales bacterium
CGACATCATTATCGGGGCAAGAATACTGGGCGTGGCCGACGTCGTCGAGGCAATCTCATCCCACCGGCCCTACCGTCCCGCTCTTGGTCTGGAGTACGCCATGAGAGAGATTATCAAGCAACGCGGTATCCTCTACGACCCGAGGGTGGTTGATGCCTGCCTGAAGCTCTTCGAAGAGAAGGACGCTGACCTGGAGCAACTCCTGCTGCCCGTCGCGGTTGGGTGATAGACCGCGTCTCTGCACAGCGTCCTTGCGCCGCGAAACAAGGAACCAGAGGGCTTGAACAAGCCCTCTGGTTCCTCTCTTGTTACCGGGTGCCACAAACGTGGCGTAATGGCCTACCGCTTGCCGGTCATCTCGTACTTCAGGTCTCGGTCGAGCCAGCTATATTTAAACGTACCGCTATAATTGTAGTAGCCGCAAGCAGAGGTACCATAGTTGTTCTTCAACCACGGCCAATACAGATTGTAGTAAGCCGGCCTCACATTGGGGATGGCGTAGACCTGCTCAAGGAGCCACGGCATCAATTCACGGTTGACTCTCATCATTGCCGCTTCGTCGGTACCGGCGTATGTTATTATCTCCGCATAGGCCTCTTCGATCTGAGTTATGCTGTAGTCCTCATCAATGCGGCTGGGATTGTAAGAGCCCGCACCCCTGAAGTCGATAAACTTCATGTAGGTGCCGTTGCCCGAGTCGGTGGTGTACACCATCTCCGTAGCGCCGTGGCTCCTGGCACGGGTTATGCCATTGTAGACAGCATAATCCACAATATTGAGTGCCATGTTGATGTTGATATCCGCCAGCATGTCCTTGTACAGAGAGAGGACATCTATCATTACGGGCGTATTCCAACAGACGACGCTGCAGTCGAAGCCATTGGGGTAAGCAGTTGTTGCCAGAAGCGCCTTGGCCGCGGCCACATCGTGTCCATAGAGGGCCTGGACATTCGCGGGTAGCTCTTCCAGGGGGACATAGGCATCCATGTAGGCTGGTGTGGGCATTAGCGGCCAGCTCACTATAGTGCCTGAGCCCTGCCAGTACTGCTCCCTTATCTTCTCGTGGTCTATGGCCAGCAGCATCGCCTGCCGGACCTCTTTCACGCTGAAGGGTGACTCCGGCATGTCCGTCCTGAAGAACAGGCAGTCAGTCCCATCTATCGTGTATTCAACCCGTTCCATGGCAGAGAGTTTGGGGTCATTGAGGAGGGGTTTGGCATCGTTGTAGTTGACCGCGATTAGCCGGTCAATCGCCCCGGTGCGAAATGCTGCCATCCTGGTGGAGGGGTCTACTATAATCAGTACCTTAACTCCGTCCAGGTAGGGCAACCGGTTCCCCTTGCCCTCGCCGATGGGGTCGGTTTCCCAGTAGGTCGGGTTCTTGGTGAAGGTTGCCGAGCTGTTGGCGACAAAGTCGGTCAGCATGAACGGCCCGGTGCCGAGGTTGTGGCGCCAGTCCACCTGGCTTCCGTGAACCTCGATTGATTCACGCGGCACTATCGAGGTATAGTCGGGGAACAGGGTTATCATGTTGACCCACTCGCTTATGGGAACCGTAACGGTTACCGTCCGCGCCTGACTATCGGTCGTTATCTCTGCGGTCTTGCACAATGTGGCATAGAAGTACGCAAAATACCCGCCGCTCATTGCCCGCTTCAGGGAATATTCAATGTCCTCAGGAGTCAACAGCCGACCGTTTACCGGCGGCTTGTTGTGCCAGTACACCCCCTCGCGGATGTGGAAGATGACTGTCCCAAGCTCCGGTATCGTCCAGCTATCTGCCAGACAGCCTGTCTTCTGGTCCATGCGGTTATCGCCGCCATTAATCCAATCGGTCCCAAAGGTGCCGGCCGGGCCCTTCGTCCAGTCGCCCTGTAATAACTCATTGTGGGTAAACTTTGTGGCGGGAGCATAAACGTGACCCCCATAGTTACCGCCAGCGACTTCGTCAAAATAAGTGAAATCCGTGGCTGAGGCGGCCACGGCTACGCCCCCATACTGTGGCCCCGTCGGTGCCGCTACCACCTCCTCCTCTTCCTCTTCTTCCTCCTCGACTGCCGGCGCGTCTTGCTCGATCACCTTTCCGGTGACCGTCGCACCTGCTTCCTCTTTCTCAACCGCGGCCGGAGCGCAGGACGCCGCCACCAGAGAAAGCGCCATTACGCAGCTCAGAACCAGCCATACAACTTTCCATTTCATAGCTCATCATCTCCTTTCGTTTTATAGTCAGTGATTGTTGTCGTCACTCCTGTACGCCTCATTCTCACATTGTGCACCTCCCATCACGAAGACTCTCTACATCGGCCTGCTATTGCTGCTCCGCCGGGCTCTGGCGCCGGGCCACCTCTCTGGCCAGCTTCTTCCCGGCCCCTGTGTAACGTCCCAGGCCTCCTCTCAGCCTGGGGTCAAGCAGGTCTCTCAGGCCGTCCCCGAACATGTTTACCCCCCAGACGACGATGGACAGGGCCAGACCGGGCCATACGGCCAGGTGCAGCCCCTCGAGCATATACGGGCGTCCGCGATTGAGCATACCGCCCCAACTGGGGAACGGCTCCGGGATACCGTAGCCGAGGAAGCTGATACTCGCCTCGGCGAGAATGGCCGCCCCCATACGTGACGTGAATACGATAATCATGGGGGCCATGATATTGGGCAGGATGTGCCTGAGAAGGAGTGACCCAGTGGAACAGCCGATAGACCGGGCGGCCTCCACATAGACGTTCTCCTTGATGCCAATAACGGCGCCTCTTACTGTCCTCGAGCCGGTGATGCCGTAAAGGACCCCCAGCACAATTATTACCTGAGGGATACCCGGCCCTACCAGGGCCATAAGTGTTATCATTATGAATATACCGGGAAAGCACATCCAGGCATCAACAAATCTCTGAGTCACCAGGTCAGTTTTGCCACCAAGGTAACCCGAGATGAGACCGATGAGGCCACTGATAATGGTGGAGAGGATACTGACTCCCAGGCCGACAAACATGGAGATTCGAGCTCCATAGACGACACGACTGAGCAGGTCCCTTCCTGATTGATCGGTCCCCATCCAGTGCTGCCAGCTTGATGACTCCAACCTGCCGCCAACCAGAGTCTCATTGTATCCATAAGGGGCCAGTACGTCGGCGAAGATGCCGACAAGGAGCAGTATCAGGACGATGACCGCGCCGATGGTACCCAGGGGTTTCTCCCTGATGAGCCTGCGAGAGAGGTCAATCAGGAAGTGACGTCTCTTCTCTCTGGTTATCGCCCCGTCGTATAATCCTGTAGTGCCTGCAGCCATTTTGCCGATTTCTCCCTCTATCGGTTATCGGTAGCGAATCCTGGGGTCCAGATAGCCGTAGGTCAGGTCGGTCAGCAGGTTGCCTATCAGGATGACGCTGCCCATCATTATGTTTATTCCCGAGATTACGGAATAGTCCCTCCGCGAAAGGGAATCAATCATGAACCGTCCCATCCCGGGCAGGTTAAATATCTGCTCCATGATGACCGTGCCGCCGATTACGACGGGTAGCTGGAGACCTATAACGGTAACCACCGGAATCATCGCATTCTTCAGGGCATGCCTGATGACGACTATCCTTTCCCTGAGCCCCTTTGACCAGGCGGTCCGGATGTAGTCCTGCCTCAGTACCTCCAGCATCATGGTGCGTGTCATTCTCATGGTCACACCGGACATGACCATGCCCATGAGTATCGCCGGGATTATGAACTGCTGTATGTTTTTGGAAAAATTCTCGGTGATGGGCGTATACTCTACAGGGGGTATCCAGCCCCACCAGACCGAGGGAAAGACGATAATCATAGTCGCCAGCCAGAAGCCGGGAACGGCCATACAGAATATGGCAATGCTACGCCCCACGTAGTCACCGGCGGTATCCTGCCGTATCGCTGAATATATGCCTATAGGGAACGCTATCAATAACGCCGTTATTATGGCGATAATGCCGAGCTCCAGGGAAATTGGAATCTTGTCGAATATGTCACCGAGTATCGGGCGGTGTGTCCAGAGTGATTTCCCGAGGTCACCCTGGAGGATACCGGAAAAAGTGCCGTCGTCCTGCTGCCACGCCCCCAGCCAGCGCAGGTACTGCTTCCAGACTGGCTGGTCCAGGCCCAGGTCACGCCTGATTTGCTCCGCTATCACTTCTGGATCCATCGTCGCCTCGCCCGCCTGTTGGGACGCCAGGAGGTCTATCAACGAGCCAGGAACGAAGCGGACAGTGAGGAATACGATGATGGTTACCAGGAAGAGGGTAGGTATTATCAGAAAGAGTCTTCTGATGAGGTAGGCGCGCATACAATCTCCTCCGTGCTTCCGGCCGCACAGCAGCCCTTCAGCTACAGTCCAGCTCTCCCAAACCGGACCGCGGCTGCACGTAACAGTATGTAATCAGTGACCCAGAGGCCAGCCCAAGTTACCTCCTGAACCGGGACATAAGGGAAATCCACAGCCTACGTCCAGGCTGTCGATGTCCTCTCCCGAATGTTCACATCTCATGGATTTTCCAGCATGAGATACCCGTACCGCCGGAGCCAAACGTACCTCTGCTATGCCCCGATACGGGTATCCGTCAAATATAATCAGCAAGATACACAAATATAATAGACGGGAGACGGTTTGTCAAGTGCCGCGAGCGTGCTTTGACGTGAGGTTGCCTAATCCGGGCAACGAAGGTTAGCCCGCGTTCTTCCTATAGAACAACAGTTTTAAGACGGCTATACCCCGACCAAGCGGTTACCAGCATCTAACTAGCCAGAGATGTTAGTCTCCCGCACCCTCTTCACCTCCTCAGCTATCGCCGGAAGGACATCGCCCGTCTTGCCCTGGATAATGTAGTCCGAGACCCCATCCTGGGTCAGAGGTGTCGGCTCAGCGTTTACTTCAATGATGGTCACGGCAGGCACCCTCTCCACGGCAACAATACCGCCTGTGGTCTCCCTCTGCGCCTCCCTCGTCTTCTGCCGGGCGATTCTGGGCAGGTTGGCAAAGGGATAGACCACGGCCGAAGTCCCGCAGATGAGCATCAGGTCGCACTTCCAGGCCTCTTCCAGACTCTGGTGAGCCACGTCCTCGGGGATGGGTTCTCCGAAACCAACAGTATCGCCTTTGACGATTCCACCGCATTTCGTACAGCGGGGAGGTAGCCGGTCTTCCCGCATCAGCCTTTCCAGGTCAAACTCATCACGCCTGAACCTGGCGTTACAGGATACGCAGCGCAGCTTGGCGAAGCTGCCGTGGTACTCCAGCAGGTGACGCGTCCCCGCCCTCTCGTGGAGGGCGTCAACGTTCTGCGTGATGGTACACTTCAGTATCCCCATTCTCTCCAGCTCAACCAGAGCGTGATGACCGGGATTCGGCTCTCTGGTTCCCAGTTCCCCGAGGGCTCCGGTACTGCTGCTCAGCCTCTCCTTCCAGTATCCCCCGGGGTCCCGAAGGAAGTCCTGGTAGCCGCGATATGCCCGCTTCTCGGCTTCAGGGTTCTTCGTCCAGACACCCTGCGGTCCCCGGAAATCCGGTATCCCGGACTCCGTGGACATCCCGGCACCGGTCAGGGCAATAGCATACTCGGAACCGGCGATATCCCTGGCTGCTCTGTTAATTAGCTCATTCATAACCAACCTCCCCCTGAGTGGTGTACTATTGATGTTCCCTGATGAACTCCTCTATCGTACCGAAGTACAACTTCTGGTTCATCATGATATCATTATGGCCCGCTCCGGGAATGATAAGAATCCTCTTTCCCCGTGAACCGGAACCCCGGTATAGCTCTTTTCCTTCTTCAACAGGTATGATTTCGTCGTTCTCGCCGTGGATGATGAGCGTGGGCCTGTGAATCCGCCGCATCTTTACCTTGTTCAGGAAAGAGCTTTCCTCGTTCAGGAAAGGGCTTTCTTCCCCCGCAGCAGTTATGTCCGGTGAAACCCCCGGGTAATCCCACAGTCGGCGGAAGTTGTTAGCGGTACCACTCTCAACAATCAGACCACGAATATCATCCTGATAGTTCAGGGCAACCTCGACGGCAGGCACACTTCCCAGTGACCGGCCCATAACGAAGAGGCTGTCCTTGAAACCCTCCTCCCTCAGTTTCTCTCTGAAGCCCCTGAAGATGGTGTGGGCATCGGCGACCATGTTGGAAATCGTCGGCCTGCCATCACTGGCACCGTAACCCCGATAGTCGCTGACGAAGAGGTTAATGCCTCTCCAGTTGTAGTACGGGGCAATCCACTCGTGAGTATCCACCGTTTCGCCATTGCCGTGGAAGTACAGGATTGAGGGGTAGTCCTTGCCGCTCACCCAGAACCCACAGACTATCTTGATTCCTTCTTCGACCTCCACGGAGCAAGTAGGCACCCCCGCAGACCGGGACCGGAGGAAGTCCGGCAACTGAAAAGGGGAATAGACAACCGGGAATATCACCTGTAGAATCTCAGGTCGGTCCAGAAAGGACAGGTCCATTCCGTCAGGCACTGTTGTCCTCCTCTACCAGTGGGCAGGATACAAGCAAATAATAGCTCACCTGCCGCTATTTCTCCACCACTTCGTACAGAAGGCGAAAGTCACCCGCCACTATGGTATCATCCATTTCGAAAACATAGAGGGGAAGACTTCAAGGAAAGGGGTCTGGCTCCGGGTATCGTTCTGAGACTGGTCCGGGGAGAACGCGTGATGCTCTCCTGCGCCACGTTTCAACCCAACAGTACCGTGCCGGCTCACAGCCATCCCCACGAGCAGCCGGGAGTCGTAGTCGAGGGCAAACTGGAACTGACCATCGGCAACGAGAGCCGCGTCTGCCGCAAGGGTGACGCTTTCACCCTCCCCGGCAATATCAAGCACGGCGCCGTCAGCGTTGACACGGCTACCACGGTCATAGATACCTTCAGCCCGCCCCGCGAAGACTACATGTAGAACCGTCGATTGCGTCAGCCTGGCAACGCGCCACTGACTACAGTGGCGCTGCATCAGGTCTGGACACCCCGGATGGAGCATCCTCGTCCCGGGGCTGCCTTTCCAGTATTCTGCGGATAATCTCAGAAGTGGAGATACCGTGGGTATAGGATACCGTGCGGAAGAGCCCCATCTCCATGGGGACCTTGCAGTAGTACTCCAGTTCCTCCCGTGCGTACTCGTCTCCGTGGACCACCAGATGGATGTCGTGTTTCTCAATCCAGGCGCGGTCGGTGACAAGGGGAGCGTTGGGAAGCACTTCGTCAACGTAGCGACACCCGGCTACCACAGCGATACGCTCTTCCATAGTGAGGATGGGCCTGCGCTTGTAGGGCACGACAACGTCGTCTGAATGGATGCCCACCAGGAGATAGTCCCCCAGGGCGCGGACCTTCCTCAGGAACTCAACATGGCCATAGTGAAAGAGGTCAGCCACCATATCTGCGTATACCCTCGTCATCGTCAGTCCTTTCTCCTGGTATTCCTGGCTGTCCTGCACGCCAGGTCAGCGATAGCGCACAACGTATTCGAGAGTTCAACGGTACGGTCGCAGGAGAGAATTATAGCACACGGGAGGGCTGTTGGCTTGCCTCATTCAGTGAAGGAAATTGCAGAACCACGCGCAAAGCAGTATTATCAATCTCAGGGACATGACGAACCTGACCGCGCTACCCGAACCGGGCGAGAGAGGGCTCCCACGTGCCGTTTTCCGCCTGGCCTGGCCGGTCGTCCTGCAAGAGGCTGCCTGGACAATCCTTGGCATGATTATCATGGTCTTCATCGGGCACCTCGGACCGGAGGCAATCACCGCCGTAGGCCTCAGCGAACAGATCATCTTTCTACCGGCGACAGCCTTCATGGGCATCACCATCGGGGCGGTGGCAATAATT
Source organism: Dehalococcoidales bacterium (assembly GCA_016783135.1). Classification (GTDB taxonomy): domain Bacteria; phylum Chloroflexota; class Dehalococcoidia; order Dehalococcoidales; family Fen-1064; genus DUES01. The sequence continues at coordinate 7,840 of JADHXC010000027.1, forward strand.
GCCCGCGACGTTGGAGCCGGTGAACCCGAGCGCGCCAATCGCACCCTTAGACAGGCAATGCTCCTCGCCTACATTCTCGGTATTGCCTTTTCCCTGATTATGTGGTTCTATGCCGACCAACTGCTGTGGCTATTCCGCGCCAGTCCTGAAGTCATAGAGCTGGGGGGGGACTACATTCGTGCCAATGCCCCTACCACGACATTCTTCTTTATGCTCTTCTGTGGTGAGGCCGTGTTCCGGGGGGCTGGAGATACCAGGACTCCCATGGTGGTCATACTGGTCATGGAAGTGGTCGGTACGGGCCTTGCCTATGTTCTCATCAATGGCTGGTGGGTCTTTCCCGCACTGGGAGTGCTCGGCGCGGGTATAGCCAGGGCGGCATCCAGTGTCGTTGGCGGTCTCTTGATATGGGCCATTCTGGTCAAGGGCAAAGGTCTGCTGAAGTACGACCTGCGGACTGCCCTGGTTTTCCGATGGATTGAAGTGAAGCGCATCCTCAGAGTCGGTCTGCCCGCCTTCGCCAACGCCGTACAGATGCGGGCGGCCATGAGCATCTACACTATCGTCCTCAGCAGTCTGGGGACCACCGTCTACGCCGCCCACGCGCTCACCATGAGAGTCGAGGAGTTCGCCTTCATGCCCAGCTTCGGCTTCGGCGTGGCCGCCACGGCATTGGTCGGGCAGTTCCTGGGAGCGGGAAAGCCCGACCTTGCCAAGAAAGCCGGTTACCTGTCGCAACGCTACTGCATGGTGGTCATGGTCTGCCTCGGTGTGATAACGTTTACATTCTCCAACCAGCTCATCAGCATCTTCACCGACGACCCCGAGGTTATCCGTATCGGTGCCATGGGACTCAAGATATGGTCATTCGCCATGCCGGGGATGGCCACCAACAACTCACTCTCAGGCGGCCTGCAGGGTGCCGGTGACACCCGCTGGGTGCTGCTTCTCTCCACAGTCGGCATGTGGACAATGCGTGTCGGCGGTGGCGCTCTCCTGGTGTTTGCCCTTCACATGGGAGCGCCGGGAGCCTGGATAGGCGCCGTAGTCGACCACAGCGTGCGGGCGACACTGATGTGGATACGCTTCGCCGGCGGGAAGTGGCAGAACATACAGGTGTAAGTCTCTGGAGATTGACACCGGACAGCATACCGACCCCGCTCCTGGTTTCCCGAAAAGAGCGTACCGGTCCCATCGCGAGGGCACACGAATTGTGACCGTCAGGCAGTATTTGGTACACTGTCCATAGCACTAAGGCAGGCATATCGTTATCCGATGAAGAAGTTCACCAGAACAATATCCGGCGTGACCCCCGTGGCGGTAATGACGCAGCCGATGGACTGTCCCGGAGAGTGTGTCTACTGCCCCACATACCCGGCAACGCCGCAGAGCTACACCCCGGAGTCGCCGGCGGTGCTGCGCGGCAGGAATTGCGACTTCGATGCCGGAGGGCAGGTCCGGTTGAGGTTGAAGGCCCTGTCCAACATGGGGCACCCCACGGACAAGATTGAGCTGATAGTCATGGGGGGTACCTTCCTCGCCCTGCCCCACGACTACCAGTACACTTTCATCAAGGAGTGCTTCGATGCCCTGAACGGTGAGGAATCTGCCAACCTGGATGAGGCCAAACAGCGCAACGAGGCCGCCGGACACCGCTGCACCGGACTGTGCATCGAGACCCGGCCGGACTGGTGCGGGCAGGAGGAAGTGGGCCGGATGCTGGAGTTCGGTGCTACCCGGGTGGAGCTGGGTGTGCAGGTGCTGGATGATGATATCTATCGCCTGGTCAGGAGAGGGCATACCGTGGAGGACGTCGTTACTGCCACGGCGCTGCTCAAGGACCACGGCTTCAAGGTACACTACCACTGGATGCCCGGGCTGCCCGGTTCGAACCCGGAGAAGGACCTGGAGATGTCCCGGCAGTTATTCGACGACCCCCGTTTCCGGCCGGACGGCCTGAAGCTGTACCCCACCATGGTGGTAGAGGGCACCGAGCTCGAGCGGTGGTACCGGGAGGGCCTTTACCACCCCTATCCGATTGACACAATGATAGACCTCGTTGCCGATATAAAGGCTATCGTTCCTCCCTACGTGAGAATATCACGAGTCCTGCGGGATATCCCGCCGCAGTTCATTGTCGCCGGGTGCCGCGACTCGCTACGCGGCGTTGTCAGGCAGCGTATGGAGGAGAACGGCACGCGGTGCCGCTGCATCCGGTGCCGGGAATACGGCCACCGGGCAATCACCGGACGGCCGATAGGCGAGCCCCGCCTGGTGAGAATGGACTACGAGGCCTCGGGTGGGCGTGAGGTGCTCCTTTCCTTTGAGGACGAGAACGAGACGCTTTTTGGTCTGCTGCGCCTCAGAGTCCAGAGCGGGAAAGGCTCTGCAACCGGAGACCGGGCCACAGTCCGTGAGCTGCATGTGTACGGCCCCGAGGTCCCACTGAAGCACCAGGACACGGCCGCCGCCCAGCACAAGGGACTGGGGAAGGCACTGCTCCGGGAGGTGGAACGGCTCGCCCGGGACGAGTTCCGTGTGCCGGCACTGTCGGTGCTCAGTGGTGTTGGTGCCCGCGACTACTACCGTACCGAGTTCGGTTACCGCCTGCGGGGAGACTACATGGTGAGGAGCCTGTAACCCACCCGCCGAGACTTCCTCTCGGCGCGTCATTGCGAGGACTATAACGATACGCCACTGGTCTTAGTGGGCTCAATCTAACGCCACACCACCCCAGATTCTTCGCTCTCGCTCAGAATGACAGTAAGGGTGAGATTGCTTCGGTGTCTCTTCGCTTCGCTCAGAGCCCCGGTTCGCAATGACAGGTTATGACTGATGTCATTCTGAACAGAACGCAGTGAAGGGCCGCTCTAGCAGCGGCACAGAATCTAATAGAATGCCAGGAGATGTAGTTTGTGCGTCCTTCCTGGCCGGGAAGGGCGTTAGGTGGATGATGCATTGCCCCATGAGGAGGCGGCCAGTACATAGCTAACCGTACAACAGGAGCTTGACAAATTGAGGGAGGAGGGTTAGCCTAGAGTCCGGTGGCCTTTATAAATATAAAGGTCTCTTCCCTCACCCCGGGCAGTTCCAGTTCCGGGAGGTGGTCAAAATGGCTGGTATCGGCCGACGCTCGCAGGCCGTTTTCCCCGACAAATCCACTCCTTGTGCTGTACCACTCCTCAACTTCCGTATGTGATGCAGGTTATTTGCCAGGGGGGAAGCTGTCGTGTCGTATGTAATTTGTTCTAGCTGGCAACCATACAGGTAATGAAATGACGACTATTTGCTTCGCAGGAACATACCCGCCCATGATGTGCGGGATAGCGGACTATACCAGTCTCATAACCCGGGTTAGTCCCCCCGGTGAGTGGGGTATCCTCTCTTTTCGTCTGGAGGACTGCGAGGCCCCGATAGCCACCAGCGGTAAGGCGTCTGACGGGCCGGTCTGGCGTGGTATACCTGGTCTACACGATTACTCAGCCCCCGTGATTCTGGACGGGCTTAAGAAACTCGGGCTGGGAAAGGCAGATACTGTCCTCTGGTTTCAGCACGAGTTCAACATCTGGCAGGACAGTGATGCCTTCGTCGCCATGCTCAAGCAGCTGGACCTGCCAAGGATAGTCACCCTCCATACCCTGCGTTTCCAGACCAGCGAGACTTCGTTTGGTCTGACCAGGGAGGAATACAGCCTGCTGCGAGACCTGCTCCCGAACGTGGATGCCATCACAGTCTTCAGTAAGGGAGTCCATTCTGCGGTTACGACAGCGTTTCCGGAGCACCGTAAGAAGGTGCACGTTCTCAGGCACGGTGTGCGTACATATGCGGAAGTGGCTCACCTGAGTCGTCGTGAGGCAAAAGAGGCTTTCAACGGTTTCCTGCTCGGTGAATCAGACCTCGAACCGGAAACGAAAGAGGCCTTGCGGAGTGAGTGGATATTCCTTGACCCGGATACTGTAATCCTTGGTCAGATGGGCTTTCTCCATCCGATAAAAGGCTCCGAGTTCCTATATCCGGCCAGAGATGGCCTGCAAGAGCTCCTACCACAGCGGCGGATAGTGGCCATTCGTATCGGGAGGCCACGGCTTCCTGAGCATATATCTCACGCAATAGAACTGCGAAAGCAACAGAACGGAAAAGATAAGTTCCTCTTCGATATCTGGTTGCCTGAGCAGATGCTCCCCCTGGCCGCACGGGCGTTTGACATTAACTACTACTGGCCAAACGACTGCACCCAGAGCGGTATGATTACACACGCGTTTGGCGCCGGCGCATTGGTCGCTGGTCGTGACCTCGAAGGCGTTGGCGAGACACTGAAAGAGGCCGGGGCGCTGTACGACTCCGACCCGGGACGTCTGCTGCTTAAAATCAGGGACCTGGTGCTTGACCCGAAGCTCCAGGAGAAGGCCCGGGGGAAGGCGGTGAACTACGCTAAGAAGTACTCCTGGGAGAACCAGGCCCGCAGGCACTACCGGCTGGCCGGGCACTTTCTGTCCACACCACCCACCCTGGCAAATTAAGCATATCTGTCCTCGTCTCAAGGACAGGCCCCTCTCTGACTCAGTGCAAGCCCGCAAGCCGGTTTGCGGGTGGCCATTGACACAACCCTTCTTCTCTTCTACGATATGTCTCAAGCATAGCAATATCAGGAAGGGAAACTGTAATGTGTTCTACCAGTGCATTTGAAAGCAGCCAGGCCGGGGCTTCGGGCGAGAACCCGGAGACCGCCAGCATCCAGGCAGAAGCAGTCTCCCCGGAGGAGCTCAAGGACATCTTCAGGGCGGTCCTGCAGGAGCCCCTGAGCCAGGCTGCCAGGTTGGGCGACGCAGACATCGTCGTCGGAATACCTTTCTTTAACGAAGCCGATACCATCGGTGAGGTGCTACGGGTTGCAGGACAGGGATTACGCGAGTACTTTCCTTCCAAGCGGTGTGTTATTGTGGCTGTGGGTGGCACAGCGGGTGGGGAGGCACTTGAAGTTGTCAATGCTGCTCCCGAAATCGATGGCATCAGCCGGATAGCCTTTCTACTCAAGCACGAGCTTACTAACGGGAAGGGCTGGGGACTGTGGGCGATTATGGAAGTGGCCCGGACTCTCGGCGCGGACCTCGCAATTATCGAGGCAGACCTCAGGAGCAGGCACAGGAACGACGATATTGAGGGGCTGGTCCCGGAGTGGATAAGACTTCTCCTGGAGCCAATCGAAAGGGGAACGATGGACCTGGTTGTCTCCCGCTTCAACCGTCATTATCTGGAGGCACCCGTCGCCTCTCACGTGTTCTATCCGCTGTTTACCGCCATCTACGATTGTCCCGTTCATGACCTGGCGGGAGGACAATGGGGAATATCCTATCGTCTGCTCAGGAGCTTCCTGCAGAAGTCTCCCCGTCCGCCGAGTGACGAGGTTGGGGGCTATGGCATCGATAGCTGGCTGGCTGCCACGGCAATCAGTAGCGACGCTCGCATCTGCGAAGCCAAACTCGGGATAAAGATACACAGACCTTCCCTGGCAAAGGCAGAACTGGTACTGACTCAGGCGGTAAGGGTACTATTTGAGCACGTTCTGGCCGACCGTGACCGGTGGGAAAAAGCAGAGACCGCCAGCGAGCCTCTGGTGCAGACTTTGCCCACTTTTGGGACCAGGAAGCCACACCAACCCGATGAGGTGGTCATTATCCCCCGGCATCTCGTGGATAGGTTCAAGCAGGGATTCTCCAGATTCCAGGCTCTTTACCAGTGGGTCCTACCCGACGACTACTACCGGCAGCTCGAAGTCCTGGCGGATACCGAGGCTGGTTCCTTCCGCTTCCCTCACAGACTCTGGGCACAGGTGGTATATCACCTGTGGCTTGCCCTGGCCTTTACCAGGGATTTTGCCCAGGGAGACCTGATAAGTGCTCTGGTGACTGCTTACAACGGTCATCTCGCCGGCTTTGTGCAGGAAATGATAGCTCTCAGGGACAGGCTCAACTCCATTGACGCTGATGAAGCCGAGCGCCTGGTATCGCTGGAGGCGGAGAGAGAAGTCGAGCTGATGGTGGACGAGTTCGTCCGCCTCAAGCCGGACTTCATAGCTGCCTGGGAGTCGCATCGGGAGGCCTTGAGACCCCCGGTGCCCAACGTTACCTACCGTGAGTTTGTGCCGGGCGTGCCCCTGGTCGTACCTTCGGAAGTTACCACCCCGGACGGCAACACAGTCTCTGCTAACGCGGTATACGAATTCGTTTTTCACAGGTACAAGCAGCAATTCGAGGAGTTTGTGTATCAGAAGCTGAAAGTCCCCCGGGGGGCAGGTTCCGGGGAGATTGCCAGCCGTATCAAGGCCTTTATGATTCAGGTGGAAGCGGAGTTGGGCGAGACCATAGTACCGTGGGACCTAGCTACCGTAGCTGGAGTGCAGGAGGCAGCAGACCTGGTATTCCGCTTTTTCCAGCGCACGGAAGGTCACGCCCTGGCCCCTGAGATGGCCACCTGGCTGCTATGGCGGTACCCCCCCACCAACCTTATCACAAGGTTGGGTTACAGCTACCTCAATGAACTGCTGACACGGTACGAACCTAATGATATCCTTGCCCTGGCCAGTTGGACGGAAGAGTACGACTACACGGAGCAGGTGGGAGCCTTAATCAAGGAGAGCGTGCGACCGGAGCATTTCGTGCGTTGCCTGCTGAAACCGTTGGTTGTCGATATCGATGAGTTTCCTTCGCTGGCGGAGATGAAGGAGTCCCCTTCGTTGAGCAGGATTGCCGGCAGGCTGGTCTTGAGTAACCTTCACAAGGGGATGGGCGGCGAGTTTCCCAGGCTGCGCTATCTTACCACTATTGCCAAGAGCGTCATCGAGGCGGAGAGATTCGGGGAGGTATGGCAGCAGTTTACTGAGGAAAGGAAGGACTTTGCCGAGAAGGTAGTGAACACCCTGGAGGGACACTGGGGGAAGACACCGCTCTCGGCACACAATATCTTTGAGAACGGGCACGAGCGTGTGTTCGTGGAAAGATTGCGCGAGATGGCCCGACAGATTGTCCAGGAGGCACCCGGAGACAATGCCCGGGCATCCCTCGCCGGGCATCTCAATGATGTTGCTGATTCCTACCACCTGGCCCTGACACTCCCTGATGGGACATTTGTGCCCTGCTCGGCCTGGAGCTGGGCAAGCTATAGCTTCAAGGGAGGGACAGGCCTGCCGACGCCGCTTTCGCTTCACGTGGAGCGCGACTGGTCTTCCCATGACTTCCTCACCGAGTACTACAGAAGGGCTGGCGGAGACGAGGAGACAATTGAGAACAGGATAAGAGAACTGATGGCCGACGGCAGGGAGTATGAGGACCTGGCCCCACTCCTGCTGGGTGAAATTCAGGGTGCCGGAACGGTGGTCAAACGGGGTATCCCCACCGAGGAGCAGCCACCAGCAAGACCGCTGGCCCGCTTTGCCGGAAACCCCGTACTCCGGCCCATCAGGGAGCACTACTGGGAGTCCAGGTACCTGCTCAACCCCGGCGCTATCCGCCTGAACGGCAGGGTCTATATTGTCTACCGCGCCTTTGGAGATGATGACATTTCCCGCCTCGGGCTGGCGGCGAGTGAAGATGGGTTTGCGTTCACGGAAAGGCTGGAGGAACCGATATTCGAGCCGATGACGCCCAGCGAGGTAAAAGGCTGTGAGGACCCCCGGCTGACGCTCATAGACGGTCGGGTCTATATGCTCTACACCGCTTACAGCGGCACCGTCGCCCAGATTGCTGCGGCCTCGCTCAATGTTGATGATTTTATCAACTACCGCTGGAAAAACTGGCATAGACACGGACTTGTCTTCCCGGGATTCACCGATAAGGACGCTGCCCTGTTCCCGGAGCAACTTGACGGCAAGTATGTTATGCTCCACAGGGTGGACCCGCACATCTGGATTACTTTCTCCACGCATTTGCGTTGCCCCTGGCCCAGAAAGGAGCACGCGATACTGGCAGGTTCGCGATCGGGAATGGTATGGGACGCCCTCAAAATCGGTGGCGGCGCCCAACCGATAAAGACCGAATACGGCTGGCTACTCATCTACCACGGAGTGGACCACAACCATGTCTATAGACTGGGTGTTATGCTGGTTGACCTGGCCGACCCCACTATCCTCATTTACCGCTCGCCCAACTTCATCCTCGAACCAACGGAGAGGTTTGAGGTTGGCGAGAAGGACGAGTCCTGGGTACCGAACGTGGTCTTCACCTGTGGTGCCGTGTCGCGGGACGGAGGCAAGGATATACTAACTGCCCGCGATGAAGTACTGGTCTACTACGGCGCTGCCGATTCCGTTATTGGTGTTGCTACTGCCAGAATCGAGGACCTGGTCCCTGAGGAGTTCAGGTAGCTGCGCACCCGGTGGGTGCGCAGCTATCCCGGGCTCTGTCGCTTCTGCCTCAGAAAGTAGAAGCCGACGAGGGAGGCTGCTGCCAGGGCTGCCCAGAAGACGAAGGGAAGGCTCAGGTTGGTGTCGGCCAGGCTGTTGCCGATGGGTGGTGAGGCAAAGGAGCTCGCTCGAGAGAGGGTCAGGATAATCCCCATGGCGGTCCCGGCGTAGGTTACCCCGATGCCTTCAGTCTCGATAATCGTTGTCATCAGTACCGCCATGAAACCATCGCGGACGACTCCGGCAATCACCACTGCCAGCCAGACCAGAGAGCCCTCGTTCACCGACAGCAGACCGACGCCAACTACCGTCATCAGCGTGGCACCAAACAGGACCGTCTTCCTCGAGCGAAGTCTGCCGGACAGCAGAGCCAGTGGGATGACGCCCACGATGCTGGTGGCATGGAATGTTGCCAGGGCGCCGTCGGCACTGGCCGGCGTCCAGCCAATGTCCCGGAGATAGAGCGGCAGGTAGCCGAGCGTTCCCTGTACACACCCTGTCTGGCCGACCAGGATGAAGCCCAGCAGCCAGACATACCGGTTTCTGGCTACCCGTGACAGCGCCTGACGAAACGGCACCGTGGCTGCCTTACTCTCCGATGACTCCGCCTGCTCCGGCTGGCTGCGCGTAAGCATCCAGAGGATGCCGATGACGACGGATATTCCCCCATAGAGGAAGAGGACGTTCCTCCACCCGCCGAGTGCGGGTGAGAGTATGGTGGCGCTTATCATCGCCCCCACGGTGAAGCCTACCGCCATGCCCATCGAGACCACTCCGTTTGCCAGCCCCAGGCGTCGACCCGAGAACCAGATACCGCAGGTCTTGTGGACTACCGGGGGGATAGTGGCTGTCAGGAGGCCGAAGAGGAACAGGGTACCCACCAGCGTGGCGAAATCCCCTGACAGTCCCCGAAGGGCGCCGGCCAGACCTGCCAGCAGGCAGGATACCGCCAGGACACGCTTCGCCCCGAAGCGGTCGCCGAGCAGCCCGCCGGCCAGCACCACGAACATCCCGGCCAGCGAAACCATCCCCCAGACGGCGCCAATCTGCACCAGGCTCAGGTCAAGGTCCCGCCCAATCTCCTCGAAGAGGACGGGCAGGCACATGGTGGGCATGGCGACGACGAAGGTGAAGGTCAGCGCCGACAGGGCGAGGATGAACCAGCGGTAGTAGGACTTGCTATTGCTCATGTCTGCTGTTGGTGCCCCCATCCCCTTAAAGAGGCTTCGTCCCTTCTGAGGGGCACCAGCCTTTCATGTCATTGCGAGGAGCACCAGCAACGAAGCAATCTATAACGGTAATATTGCTGCTATCAGGTAGCCCCATACCTCTACACCCTCTCCACCTCTGCCATCAGCGCCTCGAGGAAGTCCCTTTCTTCCACCGTCCTGACCTGCTCGCCCTTCCGGAAGATAACGCCGCGGCCCTTGCCACAGGCTATGCCGACGTCGGCGTCCTTTGCCTCGCCGGGGCCGTTGACTACGCAGCCCATCACGGCCACCTTTATCGGCCGGTCAATCTTCGCCAGCCTTTCTTCTACGGCCTGTGCCAGGCTGATGATATCCACCTCTGTACGGCCGCAGGACGGGCAACTGACCAGCACCGGCCCACGCTGCCTGAGGTCCAGGCTCTTCAGTATCTCGTAACCGGCGACCACCTCTTCCCTGGGGTGCGCCGTCAGCGATACCCGTATCGTATCCCCGATGCCCATGTAGAGCAGCGTGCCGATGCCCACCGCGCTGCGGATGACGCCGGTCCTGGGAAGACCGGATTCGGTAACGCCGATGTGCAGCGGGTAGGGTATCTTCTCGGCAATGTCCCGATAGGCTTCAATGGTGGTGGGCACGTCGAAGGCTTTCAGGGATACCTTGATGAGGTCGAAGTCCACGCTTTCCAGGAACCTGATATGCTCCAGGGCGGCGGTTACCATCCTCTCGGCGACGGTCAAATCCGTGTTATCGGTCGGCGGCAGACTGCCGGCGTTCAGCCCGATGCGGATTGGCACTTCTCTTTCCCTGGCAGCCCGCGCCACAGTGCTGACCTTCTCCGCATCGCCGATATTACCCGGGTTCAGGCGCAGACCATCGCAGCCTGCCTCTATTGCCGCCAGCGCCAGCCGGTAGTCGAAGTGGATATCGGCAATGACGGGCGTGGAAACACCAGCCTTGATTGGCCGAATCGCGCGGGCGGCCTCCATATCCGGCACGGCAACCCGTACCAGTTCGCAGCCGCATTCCTCAAGCTCCTTTATCTGGTTAATGGTAGAGCGGACGTCACGCGTGTCGGTATTAGTCATGGACTGTACCACGATTGGGGCACCGCCACCGATGGTTACGTTGCCTATCCGGACCGGTTTGCTCTGTCTTCGAGGGCCTATTCCTGTCACCCTCACCCCCTGTGTCCCCTCTCCTTCAAGGGAGAGGGGGAGCACTCAGGTTAGAGGGGCTACGCCCCTTCTGAGGGGCGCCCCCTCTAAAGCTCCGCTTTTTCAAAACGAAATGGGTGATAATCTTCTTTAAGAGAGTCCGGCCTAGTCCAGAAGACCCAATGCGGCTGATATATCCTCAGCAATCATCCTCCGCTTGCTCTTCTCTATAAAGAAACTGGGGCCAGCTTGCAGGTAGGACGGGAAAGCCTTCTTGCCTTTGAAGAAATATTCCTGACCCCGTATCTTATAGGTGGAGCCCGCCGGAATCACCCTGCCTTCACCAGCTCTCCTGGCAATATAATTAACAGCCTTTATGGCTACATCACCCATCAGCATAAAGACCTTTGCATCCGGGAACAAGGCTAGCTCTTTCTCCAGTATCTTGGAGCATTCTTCGATTGTGCCCGACTTTATCCCATATCCTGTCTTTCCACACTTCACTGCTGTGGTGAGATAAATACCCATGTCAAGAATATCATTCATGGATGCAACATCCGCACCTGCATCCTTAAATGCCTGCACTGTGGTCTGCTGGAACAGGGGATTACCCTTTGCATAGTAATAGTCTGCAGGATTCTCCGGCGCAGCCTCCGATATCATTACAGCGCGTACTTTGGCCGGCTTCACATCAATATCCGGTACCATGAAACACTCATGTCTTACGTCAGCACAGGGAAAACTCTCACAACCGACAACCTGGTCTACCTGCATTTTCTTCACCAATATCAGGGGCAGTCCACTATCGGTGTCTACTCTTCTTATTCTTCCAACAGGGCAATGTCTGTGCGATAGTGACAGCCGTCGAAGTGAATCCGCGAGATGTTAGCGTAGACCTTCTCCCTGGCCCGGGCAATGGTATCTCCCCTGGCTACCACCGTCAGCACCCGGCCACCACTGGTCAGGACCTCTCCCGGTCGCTCACCCTGCTTCGTACCGGCGTGAAACACCAGTATGTCCTCATCAAGGTCGTCCAGACCGGTTATGGGGAATCCGGTCTGGTAGCTTCCCGGATAGCCGCCGGAGGCCATGACAACGCCGATACAGGCAACCTGATGGCACTCCACGTCCATCCGGTCGAGCCTTCCCTCTATCACCGCCAGAATGAGGTCCACCAGGTCTGTCTTGAGCAGGGGCAGAACAACCTGGGCTTCGGGGTCGCCCATCCGCGCATTGAACTCGATTACTTTCAAGCCTTCGTCGGTGACCATCAGGCCGCCGTAGAGCACACCCTGGTAGGGCCTTCCTTCTTGTGCCAGCGCTGAAACCGTTGGCTTCATGATGCTTTCCTGGACCGTGTCGGCCAGCCCGTGAGTGAGGAATGGCGGGGGGGTGTAGCTCCCCATGCCGCCGGTATTCGGTCCCCGGTCACCGTCGTACACCCGCTTGTAGTCGCAGGCATATGCCAGGGGCACGACTGCCTCGCCGTCTGTGAAGACGAACACGCTCATCTCTCTGCCGGTCAGGTGCTCCTCGATAATCACCCTGTCGCCAGATGCTCCCAGCTTCTTCGATTCCATGAAGTCAGACAGCGTTTCCAGTGCCTGGGGAATGGACTCAGCTACGACCACTCCTTTGCCCGCCGCCAGTCCGTCCGCCTTGATGACTACCGGTGGCGACTGCTGCTCGACGTACTTCCTGGCTTCGCCGGAGTCGGAGAAGGTGACGCTCCGCCCGCAGGGGATACCGTAGCGGGACATCAGTTCCTTGGCGAAGACCTTGCTGGACTCTATCTCGGTTGCTCGCTTACTGGGGCCGAACACCGGGATGCCCAGAGCCTGGAAACGGTCTACAATCCCGGCGGCCAGCGGTCCTTCCGGCCCGACTACCACCAGGTCGACACTGTTCTCCCTGACGGCTGTTGCCAGCGACTCGATATCATCGGCACTGATGGGGAGGTTGCGGGCTATCAGAGCAGTACCGGCATTACCCGGAGCGGTGTATATCTCCGAGGTACGGGGACTCTGCGCCAGCTTCCAGACCAGGGTATGTTCCCTGGCACCGCTGCCGATAACCAGTATCTTCAAGTTTTGCTCTCCGCCATAGAGATTCTTTTCAACCTCACCCCCTGTATCCTGGGAAGAATCTCCGATTCTTCAGGGAGAAGAAAACTTGAAGGGGCTGCGCCCCTTCAAACTACCCTGTCAAAAGTTCCCACGCTTCGAAGTATCCTTGTAGAAGTTCATCTCTTCTCTTGTTTTCATGTTTTTGGCTTCGTTCGTAAATTGGGAGCCGGCATCCGGCTACCATGTATTCCTTGAATTCCTTGGCCGGAAGAATCCAAATTTTAGGTCTGCCTTTCACCTCAGCGTTATCCTCGTTCATGTCTACGCAGACGATATAAAAATTCTTTTCAGGGTGCTGGTCGAGGTCATAAACATTGAAATATCCAGCCTGTTCTTCCGCCTTTGTTGCTTTGACCTGTATCTCTAGGTAAGTCCCGTCTCTCCGCCGTACTATAGCATCAATACCTATATCCAAAGCAGGATGATAAATATCGGCACCTCTTTTAATTAACTCGCTGAATACAAAATACTCAGCGCTCTTACCTTTCGCAAATTCTCAATGCTCATTACACCAGCCTCTTACTCACTCCCACTCTTGTTAACATAACTCTAAAAACAATTCACGCCTAAACAGGCACGAATTGTTTCCCTTATTTTTTTACAATATTTTACGCACTATTTAACCAAAAACAATTCAAAGCTAACTTTTTCTTACTCCCACTCGATAGTCGAAGGGGGTTTGGAGGTTATGTCGTAGACGACCCGGTTCACCTCGGGCACCTCGTTGACAATCCGGTTGGAGATGCGAGCCAGGACATCGTAGGGCATCCGTGCCCAGTCCGCCGTCATGGCGTCTTCGCTGGTCACTGCCCGGACACCCACCAGGTAGCCGTAGGTGCGGTGGTCGCCCATCACCCCTACCGACCTGACGTCGGTGAGCACGGCGAAGGTCTGCCAGAGCGGCCGGTAGAGACGGGCCTTCTTTATCTCGTTCATCACGATGAAGTCGGCGGAGCGCAGTATCTCCAGTTTCTCCCGTGTTACCTCGCCGATAATACGAATTGCCAGTCCGGGGCCGGGGAAGGGTTGCCGCCAGACCATTTCTTCGGGCAGACCAAGCTCCACGCCCAGCAGGCGCACCTCGTCCTTGAAGAGGTAGCGCAGCGGCTCGATGAGCTTGAGCACCATCTTCTTGGGCAGCCCGCCGACATTGTGGTGGGTCTTTATCTTGGCGGAAACGCTGCTCCCCGAAGAGGCGCTCTCGATGACATCCGGGTAGAGCGTGCCCTGGGCGAGGAAGTCCACCTTGCCCAACTTCTTGGCTTCCTCCTCGAATACCTTGATGAACTCCTGTCCGATGGCCTTCCGCTTGCGCTCCGGCTCAGTCACACCCTTGAGGCGCTTGAGGAACCTGTCGGTGGCATCAACGAAGTTGATTTGCATGCCCAGGTTGAGACGGAAGACATTGAAGGTCCTTTCCACTTCCTCGCGGCGCAGCAGTCCGTTGTTGACGAAAATGCAGGTAAGCTGGTCACCGACGGCACGGTGAATGAGAGAGGCTACCACGGCGGAATCCACGCCTCCGGACAGGGCATTGATTATCTTGCCATCACCCACCTGCTGGCGTATCCGCTCCACGCTTTCATTAATGAAATTGCCCATCGTCCAGTCCCCGCGGCAGCCACAGACACGATAGGCGAAGTTCCTGAGCATGGTCTTTCCCTGAGGAGTGTGCACCACCTCGGGGTGGAATTGGAGACCGAATACCCCGCTGTCGTTACCCATTACGGCAATCGGCGAGTTCTCGGTATAGGCGATGGACCTGAATCCGGGGGGCATCGATTCGATTCTATCGGCGTGGCTCATCCATACCTGCGCAGGGTTGTCAATCCCGGCAAAGAGGGGCGAATCGACCTCGCTGATGTGAAGGAGGGCCTGGCCGTACTCCCGCTTGATTCCCGATGTGACCTGCCCGCCAAGCTGTTTGGCCAGTACCTGCATCCCGTAGCAGATACCCAGCACCGGCAGACCGCTCTGGTAGATGTATGTCAGGGCCAACGGTGCTCCTGGTTCGTAGGCGCTGGCCGGACCTCCGGAGAGGATGAAGCCTTTAGGGTTCAGCGACTCTATCTTCTCCCAGGGGGTATCGTGGTCGACCAGCTCGGCATAGACCTGGCACTCACGAATCCGGCGGGTTATCAGCAGGCTGTACTGGGAGCCGAAGTCGATAACAACAATGGTCTCACGTTCGCCGGTACCTTCTGCTTCGGCAGCGGCCGCCGACTGTGCACCACCCATTTCCTTGGCAATCTCAAGGTAAGTGGAGACCTCGATATCGCCGGTGGTGGCTACTCGCCGGTCACCCTCTGTGGTAGTTTTTACCCTGTCTTCATCCATAAACCGGGACTCCGTTTTCCCAAGATTACCATTGTGGTGACCCGCCGTCAAATAGACAAATCAGCCTGCCACCAGAAGACAACCCATCCCTCGGCGGCAGGCTTATAGCTTGTTGCGGAATACTGCAGGGCTTCTATTCACTCTTGGAGTTGTCTGTCCAGAATCTCCTGTATCGAGTCCGAATAGACCTGCACGATAAAGGGGTCCAGGTATGGCAAGTATTGCATTTGCCGAGATTCATTCATGTAACGGAAGCCACATCTGTGACGCCCCCGGCAGTCTGGTGACCCGCATCTGCAGTCCCAGACCTGCCCACCAAAATCAGTCACACTGTATTCAAGTGTCAATTCCTCGTCTTCTTGAATGTCACGCATTACCATCAAATAGCAGACCTTGTTTATTGTGTAGAGGAATACCTTGGGCTCGCATGAATGATTCAGATAGCGATGCGGTTCACCCACGAGGGCCGTAGTCCCGTCAGGATACCAGTGACAATGGTGTTCCAGCTCGCCTTTGTCGGGGTCTAACGGATACTCGTCTGTGACCTCTCTTACCATGTTTACCCTGCTGATTACGGAGTGCTTCGGGACGTGTGCCGTTGTGAAAACGCCTTTGCCGTGAATAATAGAGTCTCTGACTTCAAGAGACATAAGTCACCTCCAGTCTACTTACAGATTGGTCTATCTGTGTGAACGAATAGGGTGAGATGACTTACTTTCTCATGTCAGAGTACCTCCTGGCTCTTGTTTTTGGTTTGGCCAGTGGTCAGGCTGCATTATGCCACGAATTGGGGTTGAAAGCACAACCATTTCGCAAGAATCCAAGGATGTCAGATAGCAGCAGCATGTTAACAATTGTATAGCGCACCAGGCCATTCTGACCATGAGTGACTATCAGGTCATCGGCTTCGGGTAGTTTTCTAATCATTGGGACGAGAGGGTTTTCTCTATAAAAGCCAGCAGCAGGTCTCTCTCTTCCGGAATGTTGTCGAGTAACCGTGCTGTAACCAGTGGCAGTTCCCATACCGCTATTTGCTTACGAGAAGCCGGTCGCAACTGCAGATACCTCTCCAAGTAGGTTGAATGAAACCAGTCACGAAACATGTTTATCAGCCATCGTCCGGCCATGAATTGCGGTAACGGGGCAAGACGGAAGAGCAGTGAGGTCGCGGCAACGTCCGCCAGTGGGTCGCCGCGTCTTGGGTTGGACCAGTCTATCACCACTGGTCCGCTTGACGACATAATGACGTTATCCGGATGAAAATCAATGTGGCAAATTGTGTTGCCGTCAGGTAGTTGCTCTAGATGCCTTAGCACTGACTCCTTCGTTTCCTCTGGTAGCTCCACTTCCCGGATACCTCTTCCCAAATCCTCTCTTAGTGAAGGAAGCTCTGGCATCTCACACGAATGTATCGCCGCATGTAATTCGGCTAATGTACGGGCTAATTGACCGATTCTCCATGGTCTGGACCTGAATACCTGCATCATTGAGGGTCCATCAATCCGTTCAAGTACAATTCCCAACCTCCCTTCTACCTCCACTATCCCCTTCACTGCCGGCGCTGGTAATCCTGCTTTGTGGACTGCACCGGTCACCTGTGCTTCATGTTCCACCGAGCGGACAGGCCAGTCCTTTAGGAACAGTTTCAGCACCTGGTCATCCTTCCAGGCAAATACCTCGGCCGTACGCCCGCGGGATATCATCTCTCCCTTGTCCATCGCTTCTTCTCCTCCGGTCATTTCACCCCAACCGTGAATAAACGCCAGCAGCATTATACACCACCAAGGTGACAGGAAGGTTAAGATTCACCCGCAAAGGGTTGAGAAGAGGTTACAAACCATCACGTTGCTGGGCAGCATAACAAGCTAGGGTTCGTGTCCATGAAAACGCCGCCCCTGTGGGGCACAAGACCGCTGGCAGCTACCGCCGGAGGTGTCGGCAATTACTGTCCATGAATCTGCGGTTCTTCCTTAGCAGAAGGCGCTGGCGCTATTCCCTGCGGAGGTTCGCGTGTCCCCAGGCATTGAGCTGGCGGTGATAGGTGAAGAGAGCGCCCAGACCCATTATCTCCAGGTCGGTATTGATGTTCTCTTTCATCACTATCATGCCGTGTCCGCCCGGACCGAGGTCGTCTATCGGTATTTCGGCAATGTCCTTAGCCAGCTTCCAGACCTCTTCCTCCAGCTTGTCCGGCGGTACCGCCCGGTTGACCAGCCCGATGCGTTCCGCCTCTTTGCCGTCGACGAACCGCCGGCTCATCAGCAACTCCTTGGCCTTCCGCGCTCCCAGTTGCCATACCCATAGCGGCATACTATCGACACCACCGCCCGTGGTAGCCGGATGCCCGAAGATGGCGTCCTCAGCGGCATAGGCCATGTCGCACAGCATCTGGAGATAGCACCCCGCGGCGAGACAATAGCCGTGTACCTGGGCAATAGTCGCTTTCTTGAGGTTCATTATGTCAAGGTAACGGCTGCTGATACCGCGCAGAGTCTTGAGGGCACCGCTGGTCCCCCACTGCTCGTAGCCTTCCGGGATATTGAAATAGGGGCTGTCCTTGAAGTCCCAGCCGCTGCTGAAGGCCTTTCCGCTACCGGCAAGGATGATAACCCTGACCTCGGGGTCATTGTCGGCATACTCAAGGGCGGCATTCACGTCGTCCCACAGGGCCTGGTTGATGGCGTTCATCTTGTCCGGCCGGTTCATGGTGACTTTGGCAATCTGTTCTTTTACCTCGTAGATAACAGTTTCATATTCCATCTTGTTCCCTCATGCATTGCAATATTTATCTCATCACGTGACGCCAGCCGGTCCGGCGTCACCGGTAAAATGCGGTCAGGATGTCTCCTCAGCAGAGAACGCTACTCTGTCCGCCCTGAGAGCGGCGATTTGTTCTTCCGAATAGCCGAGTTCGGCGAGTACTTCCCCGGTGTGCTCACCGAGTAGAGGAGCCGGCCGCCGAATAATGCCCGACATATCGGAGAACCTGGGCACCACCCCGACCAGGCGTACCCAACCATGCTGCGGATGTACCTGTTCCTCGAAGACACCGGTCTCCTTGCAATGCGGGTCGTTGAGCAGGTCGTCCACAGTCCGGCCCACAGCCGCAGGAACACCCACCTCCTTCAGCACGGCATGCCATTCCCCAGCCGTCCTGTTCCGAAAGGTCCCGCTCAGTACCCCCACAAGCGCAGCATCATTTTCGGCACGCTTCTCCGGTGTTGCGAACCTAGGGTCAGAGAACAATGTCTCCTGCCCCGTAGCCTGACACAAGCCCCTCCAGTGCGACTCGTCGGCGCAGAGAACAAACAACCACACATCATCGGCTGCCTGGTAGTGACGGTAGGTGGCGTTCAACCCGAGGATACCGGTGTCCCCGGGATACTCCCGCTTAATACCGTCGTAGTCGATGAAGTTGCCGGACTGCATGGCTATCGACGCATTGGTGAGTGACGTTTCAACGTGCTGGCCCTTGCCGGTCCTGGCCCGGTCGAGCAGGGCCAGCACTGCACCATAGGCCCCGAGCATGGGACAGGCCTGGTCGTTCACTGCCACAGCGTGGAAAACGGGCGGCTTTCCAATACCGCCCTGGGCAACCATCTGGCCGCTGCGACATTGCAGCAGGGGGTCATAGGCCGGCCAGCCGCTATACGGCCCGGTGGAGCCGTGACCAAGCGCCGAAACATAAATAATGTCCGGTCGAATCTTACAAACAGACTCGTAGTCCAGACCCAAACGGTGCCATACGCCCCAGCGGGCATTCTCCACCAGAATGTCTGAGACGGCAATCAGCCGGTGTACTACATCGAGTGCCTCCGGCTTCTTGAGGTCGACCACTATCGACCTCTTCCCCCGGTTGCATGCCATAAAGCCTCCGGCAACGATACGCCAGGGGTCACCATCCGGAGGCTCCACCTTGACCACTTCAGCCCCCAGGTCGGAGAGCAGCAGGGCCGTCGTGGGGCCGTTAATCATGGTGGTGAAATCAATGACGCGAATGCCGTCCAGGGCATGTGTCTCGCTCATCCTAGATAACCCCCCGGTCTCTCATTCGGGCAATCTCCTGCACCGAGTGGCCCAATTCGCCAAGTACCTCATCAGTATGCTGCCCCAGCGCCGGGGACGGCCCCTTCACTTCACCCGGAGCACGCGATAGCCTGACCGGCACCCCCATCTCACGAACCTTTCCCAGGTGGGGTTCCTCGACGGCTACCACCATGCCATTAGCCAGCACCTGAGGGTCATCGAGGAACTCCTCCACTGTCGATGCCGGGGCACAGGGAATGTCGGCAGCACGCAGGAACTCCAGCCACTCGTCCCGTGTTCTGGCCAGGAACATCTCCTGAAATATAGCGACAAGCTCCTCACTCGTCGGCGGCAGGATAAGGAAGGGCGCACCCTCGAAACGAGGGTCGATTAACCACTCCTCATGGCCAACAGCCACGGCGAACTTGGCAAAGAAGCGCAGGTTCCCCAGGCCGAGGAAGAACCACTTACCATCACTTCCGTGGTAGAGACGGTACAGCGGAGACGTTCCCTGCGGGTCTCTGACCATACCGGAACGGACAATTCTCCCCTCGAAGTCTATCACTCCGGCAGCGGCTACGTGGAGCATCGACCTGAAGAGAGAAACGTCCACCTTCTGTCCCCTGCCGGTTGTCTCACGGGTGAGAAGGGCTGTCGCGATACTGAACGAAGCCATGAGGGCGGTATAGTAGCTCGGCATGGGCATCACCAGGTAGAGCGGTGG
>JADHXC010000028.1 GCA_016783135.1 Dehalococcoidales bacterium
GATGCGCCTGAACAGGCGATAGTAGTACCCCGCATTCTAAGAAGTGCAGGTACCAGTTAACTGTTCAATGCACTTCACTTTTTGCCCCCTGAAGTCTGTCCGGGTAAGCCTGTAGTGTGTTGTCAGGTCAGGATTACTTGCCGGCGTGTTCGGGGATTAGTCACCGGTCGGCATCTCACAGGGTGCCGACGACTACGCTATGTTCATGCCGTACAGCCTTATACTCCACCGTACTTTTTCCTCAGGGCGGGCTTTTCTATCTTACCGGTCGGGTTACGCGGTACTTTATCGAAAAAGAACCGGCGTGGTCGTTTATAGCGGGGCAAATGTTCTTCGCAGAAGGCCAGAACATCGTCTGCGGTGAGGGTCTCACCGGAGTTTAGGTCGATTACGGCTACGACTATCTCTCCCAGTCTTTCGTCAGGGATACCGATTACGGCAACGTCGTAGACCCCGGGATGACTCTGGATGACGTCCTCCACTTCTACCGGATAGATGTTCTCACCACCAGTAATCACCACGTCCTTCTTCCGGTCGGTAAGGTAGATGAACCCGTCATCGTCCATCCTGGCGATATCGCCGGTGTATAGCCATCCGTTTCTCAGGGTCTCGGCTGTCCTGGCCGGATTCTGATAGTACTCCTTCATCACACCGTCGCCCCTGATAAGCAGCTCGCCGTTCTCCCCGGGGGCAACATCGTTGCCCTGTTCACCGACTATTCGTACCTGCCAGCCTTCTCCAGCCTTACCGATTGCACCTACCTTGTGCTCGTTCTCTATTCCGAGGTGGACGCACCCCGGCCCGGTCGCTTCACTCAGACCGTAGTTGGTATCGTACTGCATTGCCGGGAAGTACTCTTTCCAGCGTAGCACCAGACTGGGAGGCACTGGCTGGGCACCGATGTGCATCAGCCGCCAGCAACTCAGATCGTAGTCCTCAATCCTGAGTTCTCCACGGTCCAGTGCACCGAGGATATCCTGTGCCCACGGTACCAGCAGCCAGACGATTGTCCCTCTCTCGCTGTCCACGGCCTCAAAGATGCTCTGCGGATTAATCTCGGTTAATATAGTAGCCCTGCCCCCGACGAGCAGGTTACCGAACCAGTGCATCTTGGCACCGGTGTGGTAGAGCGGTGGGATGAGAACGAAATTGTCTTCGTGCCGTTGATAATGGTGGCGCTGCTCGGTTATTGCAGCGAACTCCATGTTGCGGTGAGTGAGCACAATTGGCTTCGGGTCGCCGGTTGTCCCGGAGGTGAAGTACAGACCGCAGGTGTCGTCATCTCCCAGCGGCACGTCCAGTGGCTGGGAAGACGCCTCGTCAATAAGGGTCTCAAGGTCTTCCATGCCATGAGGCAGGTCCTGCCCGACAAACAGGTAGTCCCTGACGGTGGACAGATGGGTGCGGATTTCGGCTATCCTGTCGATAAACTCCTCCCCGAGGACCATTGCCTTCGCTTCGGAGATATCAACGCAATACCGGATGTCCTTCGCACTGAACCGGAAGTTGAGCGGGACCGCCCAGGCACCGGTGCGGATGATACCGAAATAGGCTTCCAGCCAGGCTATCGAGTTCATCATCAGATGAATAACGCGGTCACCCTTGCCGATGCCTCTCTCGGTGAGCACACCGGCTATCCGGTTTGCTCTATCGTTGAATTCCTTCCAGGTAACCTGACGTCTTATCCCCTGGCTGGGCTTCAGTTCGATGAGGGCAGTCTCATCCGGGTACTCCCCGGCATTCCTTTCGAGCATGTCAGCGATAGTCATCCGGGGGTCACCTCTTGCGCACAAACCAGGGCCACCGGCGGACGGGCTGGTGGTAGAGGGGGAGGCTTCTTCTCGGGGTCTACCAGGGTGTTTCGCGTTCCTTCAGGGTTTCGATGAGGTCTTCGATGGTTATCGCCGCCAGGGTCAGTGTCTGGTACATCCCCCCGGCGCTGAGCCTTATCGCCAACTTGGCGATTGCCTCATTGCTGGGAGCCTCCACGATGTTGACGAAGTCGTACTGCCCCAGCAGGGCGTACTGGTCAAGGATTTTTACCCCCATGAGCTCGACCTCTTTGTTGATTCCCCGGAGGGCTTCGGGGTCTTCCTGGATGGCTTTCCTGCCGACATCGGTTAGCGTGTTGAGCATAAGGTAGACAGACATTTCTAACCTCCCTGGATAGGGTCTCTGCGGGATTCCAGCAGGAATCCCGCCAGTATTATAGCAGGTCTGGCATACCGGTGTATCAATGCCGGTCTGTGAGTATGCGTACTAAAGTACGCATACTATTGCACATCATTCCGGTTGTGCTATAATATCAGGCGAACGCTTACTGACGCCATGAAAAAGGAGGTGTAGTTATGACAGAAGACTCGGTAATTACGGATGAGATGAAGGCCGCTATCGGCGTGGAATCGGAACCCTCCGTATACGAGATTGAGAAGGAACCGATAAGACGGTGGGCGGAATCAATCGGTGACCCCAATCCACTCTACCGTGATGAAGAATATGCCAGGAGCAAGGGGTACCGTAGTATCATTGCACCACCGGGCTTTATGGCCCAGTACGCCTTCCCCGTCAAGGCTGGCGGCGGACGGCGTAGTTTCCAGAGCCCGTTTACGCGTATGCTCAACGGCGGCAATGATTACGAGTTCTTCAAGACGATACAGGCAGGCGATACCATATCCGCTACTAACAAACTCGCCGAAATCCGCGAGAGAACAGGCAGCATGGGCAAGATGCTTATCATCATCAATGAGACCACTTTTAAGAACCAGGACGGAGAGATAGTCGCCAAGGCACGCAGCACTGGCATCAGCTACTAACTGCCGGGAAGGAAAGGAGAAAGAAATGGCTGAACAGCTTTACTGGGAAGACGTACAGGAAGGAACAGAGGTAACCCCACTGGCGAAGAACGCCACCACCCAGCAGCTGGTCCGCTGGGCCGGGGCCTCCGGAGACTTCTACCAGATACACTACGACAAGGACTTCGCCCTGGGCAATAACCTGCCCGGATTAATCGTTCACGGAGCCTTGAAGAGCGCCTGGCTGGGCCAGCTCGTCGGAGATTGGGCCGGTAATGAGGGCATAATAAAGAGCTACGGCTGCAGCTACCGCGGCATGGACATCCCCAATGACGCTCTCACCTGCAAAGGTGTAGTGACCAAGAAGCATGTTGATGGTAACGAGCATATCGTAGAGTGTGATATCTGGCTGGAGAACTCCAAGGGTGAGAAGACAACACCCGGCACCGCCGTGGTCGTTCTCCCCTCGAAGAGCTAGCCGCCGTCAGTACTTATGGTCTGACTGACACTACGAATCCAATAATTACGGGTTAACAAGAAGGTTGTCGGACTGTCCCGGCATAATCGTCAGGGCTACCGGCAACCTTTACATTCCTAAAACCTGTCCTCCAGGCTTTTACGGCGAAATACGTGACCCCAGTTTTCTGCTTTGCCCCGCATCTCCTTCAACCGTGGAATATACCTGATAAACGGTATCAGCAACAGCACCACGGAGAAAACGATTAGCTGCCACCTGTCATATTTCAACCAGCCGACAAACGGAAAACAGAGCAGGGATACACTATAGCTGACGGTGGGGTAACGTGTTATCAGTAGTATCAGCCCGAAGATACCAATACACCAGGGAATACCCCACGGCATTACGAAGAACAGGATACCAATACACGTTGCGCCTCCCTTACCACCACTGAAACGTAGAAAGACCGGAAAACTGTGGCCCAGAACAGCGGCTCCACCGGCAAGGAACTGCACTATCTCCGGCACATCGAGGGCATAGGCCACGGCAACTGCGGCGGCTCCCTTCCCGACATCCATCGCCAGAACGAGAATACCCCACCAGAAGCCAATGCTATAGAAGACATTCATCGCACCCATGTTCCGGGTGCCTACCTCACGAATGTCCGTCCCTTTCCTCAGCCGACCGATAAGGTAGGCCGATGGAATGGAACCGAACAGATAGGCAATCACCAGCGCCAGAGCAATGAGGACACCTTCCACTCCGCTACCCCCTATACATCTTTATTACCGGGAAATCCGGTACTACGACCTCTTTCCTCCCCAACCTTTACGTGCATTGAGGATAGACTATCTGGCATTTACCTGTCAATAAGGCTCCGGGACGGAGATTGACAACCGCATGCCATGAATATATTGTTATTGACAGGAGCAATGAGGGACGGGATGCCTCATTGTGAATTGAAACGGGAAATGTCAGTTTAGACTCATTTGTGTCTGGAAAACAGGTCAGGAGGTATAAATATGCCGGATATAGATATCGATGCCCCGGGTAAAAGCCTGTTGTTAATGGGTAATGAAGCTATAGCCCGTGGCGCTCTGGAGGCAGGAATAGGATTTGCGTCTTCTTATCCGGGTACTCCTTCATCCGAGATTCTTCCTGCAATAGCTGGTGTAGCCAGGAAAAGAAACATATATGCCCAGTGGTCCGTTAACGAGACCGTTGCCCTGGAATCAGCCGCAGGAGCAGCCCTAGCCGGTATACGGTCACTCGCTTCTATGAAACAGAATGGGGTGCAGGTTGCCTCTGATTTCCTTGGCACCTTACCTTTAAGACCAGCAGGTAGCGGCCTAGTGCTGGTAAGCTGCGATGACCCGGAAGGCAGGAACTCCGGCTCAGGTGAAATGGACACACGCCCGGTAGCCAAATGGCTGGATATTCCTTTGCTGGAACCGGGTGATATGCAAGAAGCCAAAGACATGACAAAATGGCTTTTCGATGTCTCAGAAGAACTTGATATTGTATGTATGCTACGCTGCGTCAGCAAAATATCGCACAGCAGGGGTAATGTAGTTCTCGGCGAATTACCCGGGAAAGAGCATAAAGCATACTTTGACATCAAGAAACCAGCCCGAATAGGTTCACCTATCGGAATGCATATCCAGTTACTCCAGAAAATTGAAAAAGCACGTGAAAGATTTGAATCGGCTCCTTTTAATCGATATGTCGGTCCAGATAAGCCTGAATTGCTCATAATAACCTGTGGCGCATCCTGGCTCCATTCTCAGGAAGCCGTGAAAGCAATGGAACTGACAGACAGGGTGGGCATTCTGAAGCTTGGCACACTCTATCCATTACCGGAAAAATTCTGTGAAAGCTATCTTGGTAAATCGCAGAATATCCTTGTGGTAGAAGAGATTGCTCCGTTTATTGAACGGAGCGTGATGGAACTAACCGCCAATTTACCGGCATTGGAACCCCGTCCCATTTTTTACGGGAAACGTTCCGGTCATATTAGAAGCTATGGTGAACTGAATCCGGATGTCGTAATAGAAGCAATATCTAAAATAATGGGAGTGAGCTATCAATCGCGTAGCAGCGACTACGATAAGCAATTCGAATCTGCTCCTGAGAACTACAGCGTTACACGGACCGGGGGAATTTGCCCGGGTTGCTCTCACAAAGCCGCTCACTGGGCAATTAAACAAGCCCTGGAAAGGGATGGGCGAGAGGGTTTTGAGACAAGTGACATCGGTTGCTATACAAACGGCCTGGGACCCGATGGTTTTTATGTGGCTAAAACGCTCTACTGTATGGGCGGTGGTGCCGGGGTGGCCAATGGTCTGGGTAACCTGGGACAATTTGGTTTCAATCAGCCTGTTCTGGCCGCTGCCGGTGATTCTACCTTTTTCCACGCTGTAATGCCCTCTCTGGTTAATGGAGTATATAACCAATCCAATTTCATACTGGTAGTTCTGGATAATAGCGCCACTTCAATGACCGGTTTTCAGCCTCATCCGGGAACCGGGCAGAATGCTATGGGAGAGAGTGCTCCCGTAGTGAGTATAGAGGCCATCTGTCGCTCTCTGGGAATACGGGTAGAAGTATGCGACCCATATGATATTGAAAAGACAACCGATATCCTTGCTGACTTAATGACAATGGAAAGTGGTGTCCGAGTAATTATCATGGAGCGCGAATGTGAATTGCTGCGAGCAAGGCGTGACGGGCCTTTATACAAGGTCCATGTAGACGCGGCGCTCTGCCTTGGTGAAGCCTGTGTGTATGATAACGTGTGTCAGACATGGCATTGTACAGCTTTGTTATGGAACAAAGAAGAAGACCATGCATGGATAGACCCTGTTATCTGCGCAGGATGTGGAGTATGTGCCGATATCTGCCCACAGGGAGCTATCATAAAGGAGGCAGGAGAATAATGGCGAAACAATTGATGAAGGACCCTCTTAACCTGATAATATCCGGTGTTGCCGGACAGGGTAATGTATTGATAGCAATGCTGATAGGGAATGCACTGGTAGAAAATGGTTATCAGGTGATGTTCGGGCAAACCTTCGGGTCAAACCAGCGTGGTGGTTCAGTCCGCAACTATATCAGGATATCCAATGAAACAAAGTATAGTCCGATTATTCCACAGGGGCACGGAGATATTATCCTTGGCATGGAACCAATAGAAACTATGCGTATGCTAAGGGAGTTTGGCAATCCGAATGTCATGACTGTGGTCAATCCAAGAGCAATTATGTCAATAGATACACGTGGCGGTACTACTGAATATCCTGATATCGATAAACTACTGGCAGACATAGAAAGACTGTCTTCTAAAACATGGATAATTAACGCTACTGAAGAGGCGCAAAAAATGGGGAACCCAATTCTGGCAAATGTAATTCTGGCAGGAGGTCTCATCGGTGCCAATATTCTACCCCTGGAAAAGAATTCCTTTGAATCCTTGTTGCAGGAGCGTTTCCCCAGAGCATTCGAGATTAATTTGAAGGCTTTTAACAGGGGTATAGAACTGGCAAAGAGTTAAGCCGGCAAATCACAACAAGTCCCTTGTATTTCAATAAGGAGGAGACTCCATGACTGAGAATATCGAGTGTGCCAGGTGTGACAAAGTAGTGTGTGGCAGCGAGCATTCTCAAGAAGGACCATCAAACTGCCCGACCAGGACAAAGTCCGAGGTCATCAATCAAGCACTGCGGGAATACGACAAGCCGGAGATAATGGAATTTGCCCGGCAGGCGTCGATTCAGGAGTCTGAGTGCTACATGAACCTCCCCGAGGGCCTGACTACCCGTTACCCGAGGGTGGAGGAGGTAGTGCAGTTCGCCGGGAAGATGGGCTATAAGAAGCTTGGCATTGCCTTCTGCGACGGCCTGAGGGGTGAGGCCGAAACACTAAACACAATCCTTGAGAGGAGAGGCTTCGATGTTGTGTCCGTTTGCTGCAAAGCAGGCGGTATACCCAAAGAGAGGATAGGCATTAAGGACGAGGAAAAGATAGTAAGCAAGTTTAGCGGCCCCGGTAACTGGGAATCAATGTGTAGCCCCATATCCCAGGCTGAGATATTAAATGACGAGGGCACGGAGTTCAACGTACTGGTGGGACTTTGTGTGGGGCATGATTCGCTGTTCTTCAAGTACTCCCAGGCCCCGGTGACCGTGCTGGTGGCCAAGGACAGGGTCTTCGGTCATAACCCGGTGGCAGGTCTGTATCTCTCCCCTTCGGTCTACTATCGCAAGCTACGGCGCAAGGAGGCCGTTTGAGACGGCGAAGAAGTGGGCACGAACTGTCGGAGTAGTCTGCTGGCACTCATCGGGTCATTACCTGGCAAGGTGCTGAAAAACTCTTTCGACCAATCCCCGTGCGGCCCAGATGGGCCGCCTTCCCCTTGATAAAGGTGAGGAGAATAATTATTCAAGAGGGAGTGCTCCTCAGAAGTGGCAAAGCTCCTCTTGGATTCTCCAGGGCAATTCTCCGGCATTATTCGCTGTACCCCTTTCCGTTCAGAACGACAATAGTAACACTACCAAAGTGTCACCTATCCATCTGAATGAAAGCGGGTAGCAGGATATCCAACATCCAGTTGCGCTATAATCATGGAGATATAACCTGTTAGACGTCTCCAGTACAGAGGATTTCAGTTATGAATGATTTCACCTGCAAACTGGTCACCGGTGACACTGAACTCCAGAGTGCCTTTGAGGTCAGGCGACTGGTCTTTGTCCAGGAGCAGGGTGTCGCTGAAGCCCTCGAGTATGACGGCCTTGATGACGAAGCGTTGCACGTTATTGCCAAAGATGGGGATATAGTCGTTGGTACGTCCAGGGTCTTGTTCCCGACTCACAACCAGGCAAAGATAGAAAGGATGGCAGTCCTGCAACCGTTCCGACGCAAAGGCATCGGCAGCGCCATTCTCTCCTTCGTCAAGCAGGAGCTGAGAAACAGAGGTATAGAGCACGCGGTCCTGCATGCTCAGACAACCGTCATCGGGTTCTATAGCTTGCACGGCTTCCAGGAAACAGGCTCTCCCTTCTGGGAGGCTGGCATCGAACACATGGAGATGTGGATAAACCTCTGAAACAGGCCAATGCGGATACACCGACCATATGATGGCAGATAGCGCTAGGACTGGCGACATGGGAACCAGTATTGAGCCTGAGCAAATCCAACCCCTCTCGTCACAATATGAACCTGTGCATATCCAGTACAGTCACTGGCTGGAGGTAAGCCTCTGTGCTGATGAATGCCTTCCAATAGTACCGGGGCTAAAGGTCGATACCTTCAGTACCATCATTCCTTGACGCCGGTTATTGCGGTTGTGTATTCTGGCAGCAGAACCCCGCCGGAAGCATACTACAGGGTTCGGACCCGGTATCTCAGCGCTGTCTTTGAGGTGATGGAAGAATGAGGCTGAAGAATAAGGTTGCAATAGTGGCAGGAGCCGGTTCGATAAGACCCGGCATGGGTAACGGCAAAGCCACGGCGATTCTCTTCGCCAGGGAAGGGGCCAGAGTCGTTGCCGCTGACCTGAATCTGGAGGCCGCCGAGGAGACCGCAGGCATCGTTCATAGCGAAGGTGGTGAAGCTGTCGCAGTCCAGGCCGACGTCACCAGTGAACAGGGTGCCAGAGAACTCGTAGAGACGGCAATCGCCACCTACGGAAAACTGGACATTCTCTTCAACAATGTCGGTGGTGCCTACGGAGGTACCGGTCTCAAGGTTACTGTCGAGGAGTGGGATGCGACGATGGACCTCAATCTGAAGAGCGTTCTCCTGATGTGCAAATACGCCGTCCCCGAGATGGTCAAGAATGGCGGCGGCACGATAGTCAACAACTCGTCCATGGCGGCCTACCACTCCCACGGTATCTACGCCTACTCGGCGTCCAAGGCCGGCGTCATTGCCCTGACCCGGTGTCTTGCCGTCGCCCTAGCGAAGGACAACATCAGGGTGAACTGCGTGGCCCCGGGCCTCATGGACACGCCCCTGGTAGCGCCAATTATGACCGAGAAGCGCATTCGCCGTGTTGAGGAAAGGGTACCGCTGAAACGGCACGGTAAAGCAGAGGAGACAGCAGCGACAGTGCTGTTCCTGGCATCCGAGGATTCTTCCTACATAACCGGGCAGACGATACCCATTGACGGCGGGCTCTCCGTGCAGTAGGCGGATAGTCTGCTATTCGTACAGCTGTACGAGACTGACCACAAGGAGCCGGAGCGACACCTGGCAGGCTACCTCTGGTTTCCTGTCCCACAGGGCCGTATTTTTTCAGCCATAATCTCTGGAACCCGGAGACCGGCACCAGTCGTCGACTCTACATGGATGGCAGCCAGAGCCTTGAAGCCACCGGTTGCCCACATGTCCGCCGGGTTACCACTGCCAACACACGATGTGATAGTATTCGATGTACAGGGAGGGCATTATGGCATACGATTACGAAATCAATGAAATGGCCAAGGAAGAGTCCTGGCGCATGTTCCGCATAATGGGAGAGCTGGTGGAGGGCTTCGATACACTCTCAGGAGTCGAACCGGCGGTGACCATCTACGGTTCGGCCCGGGCCCAGCCAGGAGACGCACTTTACGCGCGGACAGAAGAAGTCGCACGCCGCCTCGGTGAGAGCGGCTTCTCGATAATAACCGGCGGCGGTCCCGGTGTCATGGAGGCAGCCAACAAAGGAGCCCTGGCTGCCGGCGTAACTTCCGTAGGTCTGAATATAGAGCTACCGGAGGAACAGACCCCCAATCCCTATACCACGAAGTCGATAACCTTTCATCACTTCTTCGTGCGCAAGGTCATGCTGGTGAAATACGCCATCGCCTTCGTTATCATGCCCGGCGGACTGGGGACACTCGATGAGGTAACCGAGGTGCTGACGTTAATACAGACATTCAAGATACGACCTTTTCCGGTGATACTCTTTGACAGCCAGTACTGGAATGGTTTCCTCGAATGGCTTCGAAGCACTGTTCAGGCCCGGGGGTATATCTCCGAAGATGACTTAGACCTGCTGCGGATATGTGACGAACCGGACACTGTCGTCGATGCGGTACAGCAGTGGTGCATCAAGCACGAAATCGGCGGTAGAAGGGCACTGGAAAAACACGCATAGAGTATCAATCTAACCACCGACTGATGAAACACGCGGCAACCACCGGCAGGATTTGCCGTTCGCCGTCCGGCCTGATATTATGACCGCATGGAAGTAAAACGACCCTCCCTGAATGATGTTTTTTCGCCCCGTGGTGTTGCCGTGGTAGGGGCCTCGCCCGCAGGCAGAGGCTTCGGGACCGGAGTCCTCATGTCCCTGCAACAAGCTGGTTTCCCGGCTATCTATGCCGTCAACCCCAAGTATACCGATGTATTCGGTATCCCCTGCTATCCCAGGGTAAGTGACATACCCGGAGTTGTTGACTACGTTATCGTTGGTATTCCTGCAGAATCAGCCCTTGAACTTCTTGACGATTGTGCTGTCAAAGGAGTGAGAGCAGTACAGTTTTTCACCGCCGGATTCGGCGAAAGCGGCATCACCGAGCGTGCGGAGCTAGAACAGACTATGCTGGACAAAGCCAGGCAGGGAGGATTCCGCATTATCGGTCCGAACTGCATTGGGTTATTCGTCCCAAAGAGCCGTCTTGTTAATGCCGGGAGCGGGCCGATGGAACCCGGTCCGGTAGCCTTCATCTCGCAGAGCGGCGGTCACGCCAGTTTTTTCCCGGCGGACGGCGGTCCCCGGGGCCTCCGCTTCAGCAAGGTGGTCAGCTACGGGAACGGCCTCGACATCGATGACAGCGAGCTCTTTCACTATTTCGCCAGTGACCCGGAAACTGAGATTATCGCTGCCTACATCGAAGGCGTCAAGGACGGAGAACGCTTCAAGGCAGCGCTAAGGGAGGCCGCCTCTCGCAAGCCGGTGGTTATCTATAAAGGAGGAACTACCGGGGCGGGTCTGCGGGCTGCTCGGGGACACACTGCCAGCCTGACCAGCTCTGTGGATGTCTTCAAAGCCCTCTGCCGCCAGGTGGGGGCTATTCAAGTCGATGACTTCGATGAACTGATTGACGTGCTTGTAGCCTTGCGTTTTGCCAGTCCCCGGCCGCAGGGTACCGGCGTCGCCCTGGTTGGTGCCGGTGGTGGTCCCAGCGTTCTCGCCAGTGATGAAATAGAGAAGGTGGGGCTGTATATGCCGCCCATATCCCGTGAAACGAAGGAGGAGCTTCTCCAGTTCCTGCCCCTGGCAGGCAGTATCCTCACCAACCCTATCGATGCTCCCACACTGGCCACTTCCCAGGCAATCGGACCGACGATGCGTGTCCTCAGCCGTCTCCCCGAAGTACACATTCTCATCTACCACCTTGGTTTCCACCCCATCGGCGGTCTGGGTGGAGGACGTTTTGCTTCGCCGGACTTCCTGGAACCAACTATCGATGCCATGAAAAAGGTCTGGCAGGAATCAGGTAAGCCGATTGTGCTGGCAGTGCGCCCCGGACTCAGCATGGAAGCGATGAAGGAATTCCTTGCCATCCAGGAGGCGTTCGTCAACGCCGGATTCCCGGTCTTCCACTCCCTGCGGCAGGCAGCAGTAGCCATGTCCCGGCTGGTTGCCTGGAGCGAGACGCGAAGGAGTGTACCCGGAGAGTCCTGAGTGGTTTGGTGTTATCCCATTGCGGGTTACGGGTTATGAGTAATTGAATGGACTAATCGACTACTCCGCACCCGTCTGCGTTACCGCCCCCGAGTCGAGCAGTGCACCGACCTCTTCCTCACCATAGCCCAGTTCTCGCAATATCTCTCCGGTATTAGCACCATTGGGAGTACCCAGGCTCCTTATCTCCCCGGGGGTATCGGAGAGCTTTATCGGGAGTCCTATCTGCTTCACCTTGCCCACCGTGGGATGGTCAATCTCAACCACCATCTCGCGGTGCCGGACCTGCGGGTCCTGGAACGTCTCGTTCAGGTAGAGGACCGGACCAAAGCAAACCTCTTTTCCTTCGAAGAACGCAGTCCATTCGTCCCGTGTCCTGGTCAGGAATATCTCCGCAAGCTGTTCGGTGACCTCGTCCAGCTCTTCCTGCGGGTAAGGCTCTCTCTGGTATCGTATCAGGTCCTCCCTGCCGAACTCCTTGCACAGGGTGTCCCAGAACTGCGGCTCGATGCAGGCGATAGTGACATACTCACCGTCCTCGCAGCGGTAGACGTTCGTCCAGGGATGTGCGCCAGTGAGGCGCGTTTCACCGCGGCGAGGCACCTGGCCAGTGAGGAAGTAGTTGGGCGTTTCCTGTGACATGAGTGAGATGACGCTATCAAGATAGGCGATATCGACATGCTGACCCTGCCCGGTCCTCTCCTTGGCGTAGAGGGCAATCAGGATACCCGACAGGCCGTGCATCGCCGCACCGCCGAAGTCGGCGACCAGGTTGCTCGGCAGGTATGGGGGGCCGTTCCGCTGTCCGATAAGGCTGAGGGCGCCGGCAAGTGAGATGTAGTTCATATCGTGGGCGGGCCTGGAAACATAGGGCCCGTCCTGCCCGAAACCACTCAGCGAGCAATAGACCAGCCGGGGGTTTATCACTTTCAAGTCTTCGTAACCGGCACCAAGCCGGGCCATCACCCCGGGACGGAAACCTTCCAGCAGCACATCCGCCTTTTCTACCAGCTTCTTCAGCACCACCTGGCCATCCTCGCTCTTGAGGTTGATGATGATGCTCTTCTTATTGCGGTGGACTGTCTGGAAAGCGGCTAGTCTCTCCTGGTCCATATCCCCACGCGGCGTGGCGCCGGGTGGTGGGTCTACCCTGATAACGTCAGCACCAAAATCGCCAAGGAACATGGTAGTGTGCGACCCCGGGTACCCACGTGTAAAATCCAAGACAACGAGTCCTTCAAACGGCAGCATGGCAGACCTCCTAGATAGATTCGATAGTGACATGATACATTCCCCCTGTCCGGTGCGCAACTATCTGTACTCGTTCAATACATTATTGGCACTCCGGTACAGCCAATGCCGGTTGCCACCGGAGAATACCTGCTCTGAACGAGAGCACCACTACCGGCCGCAAGAGCCATTAGGGCAGTTTGGATATTTACAGAGTGATGCTATAATGGTGGGCATACCCTGAATATAGTGTAATAGCGAGGTCAAGATGAAATTAAAAGACAAGATTGCCGTCGTTACCGGTGGCGGTCAGGGAATCGGCCGGGGTATTGTGCTCTGTCTTGCTGAAGAAGGGGCTGATGTTGCCGTGATTGAAATCAACCCTGAGACCGCCAGAAAGGTCGCCACCGAAGTGGAGCAAATGGGCCGGAGCGCACTGGTCGTCGTTGCTGATGCCACCGATAATGACTCCGTGGTGAAGTCGGTCCGGGAGGTCATCGACCACTTCGGCAGGATTGACATCCTGGTCAATAATGTCGGTGGCTCCGACGAAGGAAGCTCCGATAGTATAGCCCTGGGCGGGACCGGTTGGGACGGATACTACCGCCTGACCCTGAAAGCGCACGTCCTCATGTCCCAGGCAGTAATACCCTACCTCATAGAGCAGAAGAGCGGCAAGATAATCAATATATCCTCGGAGGCGGGTCGGGTTGGCTCCCCCCTGCTGATGGCATACTCCGCATTCAAGAGCGGTGTGATTTCTCTCACAAAGTCACTCGCCCTGCAACTGGCAGGCGACAATATCAACGTCAACTGCGTCTGCCCCGGTGTCATCTGGACGCCACTGTGGGAGAGGCTGGCGCGGGGTATAATTGCCATGAACCCCGCTCTTAAAGACATGTCGCCGCGTGAGTTTTTCGAAAAACGGATAGTTTCCCAAAGACCGATGGGGAGAGAGGAGACAGCGGAAGACATTGGACGAACGGTAGTCTTCTTCGCTTCCGAGGACGCGCGGGCTATCACCGGTCAATCCCTGAACGTCAACGGCGGCAATGTTATGAACTAGGAGTGTGCTGAAAAACACTTTCGACCATCCCCACTATATCTGAGGGGCACCCCCCTTCTCAGGGGGCTCCCTCTGCACTCCCCTTTTTCAGCACACCAAGCCCCGGCATACACCAAACCGGGAACAGGTGAGATTCAGCAGTACTGAAGAGGTCTAGCTAGTGGCCAGGATTAACGGAGGCAAGCTGGTTGCCAGAGTGCTCAAGCAGGAGGGAGTAGAGTATATCTTCGCCCTGTCCGGCGGGGAAATCGACCCTATATTCCAGGGTTGTACCGACGAAGGTATTAAGGTTATAGACACCCGTCATGAACAGGCGGCGGTCTTCGCCGCCGAAGGCTGGGCTATGCTGACGGGAAAACCGGGTATCGCCGCCGCCACCGCAGGGCCGGGCTTTACCAACGCCGTCACCGGACTATGGGACGCCTTCGGGAAGGCCTGCCCGATAATAGTCTTCGGAGGCAGGACAGGAATGCAGAACTTCGACCTGGGTACCCTCCAGGATATGAACTCCCTGGAACTGGCCAGCACCATCACCAAATGGGCACGGGCAGGCTACGAGACGAAACGAATCGCTGAGTACGTCAGCATGGCATTCCGGCAGGCCCTTGGCGGTCGGCCGGGACCGGTCTACCTGGAGTTCCCCATTGACGTGCTCAACGCTGAGATTGAAGAGGATGAGGTAGTGCTGCCGACCAACTACCGGACAGACGCCCGACCCCAGGGAGACCCGGAGATGGTCAGGCAAGCCGTGGACCTCCTTCTGGAGGCCGAACGACCGCTGGTAATCGGCGGCATGGGCCTCTGGTGGTCGCAGGCCGCCAACGAGCTCCGCGAGTTTATTGAATTAACCGGAATACCTTTCAGCAGCAGCGTCGGCAGCAGCTCGCTTCCCGCCGACCATCCGCTATGCCTTAACCCCCGCGTGGGAACCGACCAGGCAGACGCAATTCTTGTCATCGGTAAACGGATGGACTTCCTGATGGCTTACGGACGAGCGCCCCTGTTCAATAAGGACAGCAAGTGGATCCAGATAGACATCGAACCCACCGAGATAGGGCGTAACCGGCCGACAGATATCGGCATTATCGGGGATGCGAAAGCGGTGCTGAGGCAGATGAGCGACGAAGCCCGCGATAGGTGCCAGGGCAGAAAGGAGCTACCCTGGGTGGAGCAATGCCACGAGCTTGTTCTGGTCCAGCAGGAGCAGATAGCCAGCCTCATGAACTCCGACAGTAGCCCGGTCCATCCCGCCCGTCTCTGCCGGGAGATTCGTGACTTCCTTGACCGGGACGCTATAATAGTTATGGATGGCGGCGAAATCTCCGGGTGGGGATTCAGGGTTTTGCGGAGCTATTACCCCGGGCACATGCTCAGTGTTCTCCCTACCGGGACACTCGGTGTGGGACCCAGCTACGCAATAGCAGCCAGGCTGGCGAGACCGGACAATCAGGTGCTCTACCTCAGTGGCGACGGCTCGTTCGGTCTGAACGCCATGGAGTTTAACACCATGGTCAGGCATAACCTTCCCATTGTCTCCATAATCAGCAACGACGGCGGCTGGGGAGTGATTAAGCGCCTCCAGCAGAACAGGGGGACTGGGCGCGTGGTGGGGTCCGACCTGGGCTATGTCCGCTATGATAAGGTAGTCGAGGCCCTGGGTGGCTACGGAGAAGCAGTAGACAAACCGGAAGACGTGCGTC
This sequence comes from Dehalococcoidales bacterium, assembly GCA_016783135.1. GTDB lineage: Bacteria > Chloroflexota > Dehalococcoidia > Dehalococcoidales > Fen-1064 > DUES01. The sequence goes on from JADHXC010000028.1 coordinate 15,914, forward strand.
CCGCGCTGGAAAGGGCCTTCGCTTCGGGGCTGCCCGCCTGTATCAATGTGCGGACCTCCTTCTAGGAGGGTGAGAGAAACCCTTAGGACACTCCCTGACCTCTACCAGCCACAGTGCCGGGCATCACCACAGTCCGGCTACAGCTTTAACAGGCGCTTGAGGTTCGCCGTAGCAGTCCGGCCAATTTCTTCGGTGGTAACACCGCGGAGTGCGGCCACTTTCTCGGCCACTGCGACCACTTCTGCGGGACCGGCTGACTGCCCTCTCGGCGTGGCGTCCGTCTCGGTGAGCAGCCGGTCGGACGGAATCCGGGTAACTGCCTCTTCCAGTCCGGGCATATCTCTTAACACCGCCCTGCCGATAGCAATATAGAACCCGATTTCAAGCCAGTCCTTCAACATGTCGCTGTCACCGGAGAACCCGTGGATATTCCCTGTCAGCCCGGAGCCGGCTTCCCCACGAAGCAGTCCCATCATGTCGGCATGGGCTTCGCGACAGTGCAGGTTGACAGGCAGACCTTTCTCACGGGCCAGTGACATCTCATACTTCAGCAGTTCTCTCTGCTCGGTTGCCGTCTGTGGACTTCGGGCATAGTCCAGCCCTATTTCACCCAGGGCGACAACGCCTTCCGTGGTAGCAAGCTCTTCAAGACGACGGCACAGTTCGTCCGTGGGGGCAACGGCATTCCAGGGATGGATTCCTACCGCAGCCAGTACTACCCGATGAGTCCTCGCCAGACGGATGGCCTCTTCCGATGACTCCAGGCTCATCGCCATTGTCAGTATTATGTCAAGATTGCTGACCGCCGCTCTCTCAAGTACCTCCATAAGCTGTTGTTCCGACTCAAAACCGTCCATGTGGCAGTGACTATCTGAAAACACCGTCTCCCTCCTGCAACCCGCATTCTGCCCTAACATACAACCATGCCGTAATCCTGTCAATCACCGGCCAGAAGCAACAATGGCCGTTGACAACCGTATGATATACTGAAAGGCAAATAGTCCCACTTCGGGTGTACGGAGCAAGTACGGACGCCGAATACCGGACTGGTGACGGTCATCACCTCCACAGAAGGGGTCGACATCCATGCCGCAGATGGCAAATCCATATTCAAGGGCGACACAATACCTGCGTGGAAACGTGCTTAACCGCTTCCCACGCGGGATTTGGGCTCTCATGGTCATTCAACTGGTTGCTTCGGCAGGTTTCTCCATCTGCCTGCCTTTTTTACCCCTGTACCTCCACCAGGAACGTGGTCTGGTGATGACACTGGTCGGTGTACTTTTTCTTATCGGGGGCATCTGCTCTTCCACTACCCAGATGGTAGGAGGCGTGCTGGCGGACCGACTCGGTCGGCGACGACTGCTTCTCGGTACCTCTGTCATCAGGATGTTCCTCTACTCGGGACTGGCTGTCCTGATAGCGACCTCGGCACCGGTATGGAGCATCATCACCATCTATATCGCCGGCCAGTCAGCAGGAATGATGATGCGTCCCGCCATGACGGCCATGGTGGCTGACATCTCTCCCGAAAACCAGCTTACCGAGACCTATGGCCTCTTGCGGGTAGGAGGGAATCTTGGCTTTGCAATGGGCCCGGCAGTGGGCGGATACCTGATAACCTTCCTGCCTTACGCCTGGCTCTTCGGAGTGACCGCTCTATCAAGCATCCTGACTTTCTCTCTGATATTTCTGCTCCTCAGAGAGTCCTACGTTGGCACCACGGACCGGGCAGACTTCCGCAGTATGTTCACCGCAGTCACCGACCGTACCTTCCTGACTTTCAGTGTCCTTTGCCTTCTGGTGTTCATGACGATGGGACAACTTGGTAGCACCCTGTCTGTCTTCACGGTGGACCGGATGGGCCTGTCAACTGCCCAGTACGGAATGCTGCTCACTACCAACGGTATTATCGTGGTATTGTTCCAGTACCCGGTGGCGCGCTGGGCAGGAAGACTGACCAGGGCCCGAGGTATGATACTGGGGAGTCTGTTCTTCGGCATAGGCTGGCTGTCTATGGGCTGGGTCCAGAATTTCGGCTGGGCGCTGGCGTCGGTAGCGATTGTCACCGCCGGAGAGATAACGTTCACTCCACTGGCACTATCAACAGTGGGACAACTTGCACCATCAGACCGTCGAGGGCGGTACATGGGGTTCTTCGGGCTGAGCCAGAGTCTGAGTATGTCCCTGGGACCGCTGTTCGGCGGGGTCCTGCTCGACGCTTTTCCTCGTGAGCCGTGGTTTATCTGGAGTGCAATCGGCGCTGTGGCTTTTATTGCTGCAGTAGGCTTCCACCTGTGGGGAACAAGGGCCCGGATTAGTCCGTCTGTCGATTACCGTCTGACCGATTCACAGGACAAACCGTAACGTTACCAGGTGATACGGGGAAGTGGGACGGCAGGCGTTCAACAGACTACTTATCGGTCTTCTCCTTCTTCTTTCCGGTGGCAACCAGCATCGGCTGTACCGGAGTGTCACTAATGCACCGGACGAGAACAAGGTATTGCGTTCCGGCGGCTCTTGATATAATCTTAGGTGTATCTGAAGCACAACCTCAAACACGTGGGAGAGCATGACCATTCAGCAGGAGTTTCTGGAGTCAATCCCCTACTTCACCGGATTGAACGCGGCTGAGATGAACTCGGTGCGGCAGCTCACGTTCGAGAGAACGGTCGACCGCAATGAAATTGTCCAGTTCGAGGGCGAATCCGCCGAGGCACTTTTCTTCATCGCCTCGGGTGCGGTCAAGGTATTCAAGACGTCTGCTGAAGGCAAGGAACAGATTCTGAGCATAGCACGTCCCGGGGGCTCCTTTAACGACATTGCCATCTTCGATGACGGTCCTGCACCGGCCAGTGCCCAGACAATGAGTCCCGTTGTGCTCTACGGGATATCAAGGAACGAACTCCAGACCATCCTGCGAGAGCACCCGCAGGTGGCCCTGAACACCATCAGGGTACTCGCTGACCGCACACGACAGTTGGTGGAGCTTGTAGAGGACCTCTCCTTCCGGCATGTTATTGGCCGTGTAGCCAAGATACTCCTGGAACACGCCAGCGACGGCACCTCTCCCAGGCCACGGCTGACTCAGCAGGATATGGCAGCCATGGCGGGTACCGTTCGGGAGGTCGTCGCCAGGTCGCTCAAAGCGCTGGAAGAGGAAGGGGCTATCAGACTGGAACGACACCAGATAAAGATAGCCGACAAGGAAGCACTCGAAGATATGGTAACAGCATCGGTCTGAGATATATGTTACAGACTGAGACGCAGTACCGGGATATAGTATAAGAAATACGGGGGTAGACTGTATTGCCGTTCATGCCACAAATCGATAAGGACAAGTGCGACAACTGTGGACTTTGCGTCAGCGTGTGTACCTGTGGTGCGTTGGTCTATATCGAAGAGACTGTCATGGTCATTGAGACTCATACTTGCGGCTGGTGCATGATGTGCGAAGCTGTATGCCCCCTCGAAGCTCTTACCTGCCCCTTTGAGATAATGTTCGACGAAGTGACCCGGCCTTAACCGGTAACCACAGCCTGTACGGCCAGTATATCCCACTTTTTTCACCTGCTGACATCTCTTTTACTTCACCCAACCGCAGCTATCCCCAAAGAGACAAATGTTACATACAATGTCTCTCCTTACGCCCAGAATAGAGTAGACTCTCAGAGGAGAGGGTCCGGCGCGGGTGAAGGAGGTGTGGCTGATGCCAAGGTGGAGATTACGTGCCTGTCCCCGATGTGGTGGTGACAGTTATGTAGACAACGACATAGATGGCTGGTACGAGCAATGCCTGTTGTGTGGCCACCGCCGTGAACTGAAGGACATTGAACAGTTCATGAAGCGACCGGTACGAACCACAGGTAAACATGGTGACCTGGACGCAGCCTGACGCTGCCAGTCAGGTCGCCGACACAAGGACTATGCTATACTGATAGTAGCAGGCTCTAAAGGATACATCGGATTGCCTATCTACGAATACGAATGTGAGGAATGCTCGACCCGATTTGAGGTACGTCGCAGCTTTCACGATACATCAATGGAGTCCTGTCCCCGGTGCGAAGGAGATACCCGCCGTGTTTTCCAACCCACCGCGGTTATTTATAAAGGTTCAGGCTTCTACGTAACCGACAGCAGGAAACACACCTCACCGTCCGGGGGTGATTCGTCCTCGGGGTAGCGCATCATTCCGGTTTCATCACAGAATCCAACATGAAGGGCACCTTATGGGTGCCTTTTCTCATGTCCGCAGCAATTACCAACATGGCTCAACTCTCTTGACATGCACCAGCGCCTGTGCCAATATTCGTGCATTACCGATGTGTTAGTACCCGACCAGCCAGGTACTAACTAACTAAGGAAAGGAGACTGTTGGCTATGGAAGTACTGGCTTCAGGCAAGGGAGTGTACCGGACCCCGGACCCGGACGGTCACCGGGAATGGGTGCGGACGCACAAGTCCCGGGAACTGAAGAGCAAGGTGATGACGGCCAAAGAGGCCGTCGAGAAGTTCGTCAGTGATGGTGACTATCTGGGTTACGACCTCAACATCCACAAGAGAGGGCCTGCTGCCCTCATGCACGAGATTATCCGCCAGAAGAAGAAGGACCTCTGGGTAGCCGTCAGGTTCAGCGGCATGGACCCGGCCATTCTCATCGCCGGTGGCTGTGTCAGCCGGATTGACATCGGCTGGTTCATCCAGAGCGGTACCTGCTCCCGGGCAATCCAGGAAGGCTTAATCAAGGTCACCGAGTGGACCAATGGAGCAGTGGTCTACCGCGAACTTGCCGGCGCCATGGGGCTGCCCTTCCTGCCTCTCCGCTACATTGGCGGTACCGACACCTTCGAGCAGTCCGGTGCCAAGCTTATCAAAGACCCCTTCACAGGACAGGAGATATGCCTCGTTCCAGCGCTCAACCTGGATGTTGCTGTCGTCCATGTTCACCAGTGCGACGAGTTTGGCAATGCCCGCATTTTCGGTTCCGGCCTTTCCCCGATGGAGACATGTTCCTGTGCCAAAAAGCTCATCATCTCCACCGAGGAGGTCGTCAGTTCCGACGAGATACGGCGTCGCCCACAGCTCACCACTGTTCCTTACTACATGGTGGATGCTGTGGTACATGTGCCGTTTGGCACGTATCCGGGTGCCATGCCGGGGCTCTATGGCAGCGACCCGGAGCACATGATAGAGATGATGATGGCCGACCGCATGGGGACCATGGACGCCTACCTGGAGAAATGGGTCTACGCTTTTGAGTCCCACGCCGAGATGCTGGACAAGCTGGTGGGAGCCAGAAAGCTCATCCAGTTGATGCAGGCCGAGACTTTCAGGGAGGGCTACCGCGCATGAGTGAGACAATCAACTTCACCACAACCGAGTCAATCCTTATCAATGTCGCCAACCTGATTGAGGAGAACAAGTACTACTGGGTGGCCATCGGCGGGTCACCGATGATGGCGATGATGCTGGCAAGGAAGACCCATTCCCCCAGGGCTTATTACGTGGTTGAGGATGGCACCATATGTCCGGACCCGTTGGAGTATGTCCCGTTCCTTTCCGGGGCAAGCGGCGCTGCCGAGTACCGCGCTGTCGCCTGGAAGGATATGAATACCGTCGGTTTTCATTGCGCCATGGGTTACTACGACTACGGTATTCTGGACTGTCTACAGGTGGACATGTACGGCAACATCAACTCTACCTTCATCGGTGGGACTTACGAGCACCCGGAAAGGCGGTTCGGCGGCCCGGGCGGTGCCAACGAAATAGCCTCGATGTGCTGGCAGACAATCTTCATGGCCGACCAGGAGAAGCGCAAGTACCCCAGGAGAGTCGATTTCATCTCGTCTCCGGGCTATCTGGATGGCTCTCCTCGCGCCCGCGAAAGGGCCGGCCTCCCGGCAAACACCGGGCCATACCGGGTGGTCTCGGAAATAGCCATGTTCGGCTTCGATGAAGAGACCCACATGATGAAGCTCCTGGCGATTGCGCCCTGGGTTACCCTGGACGACCTGCTTGCCGAGATGGACTTCGAACCACTCATCGCCGACCCATTGGAGAAACTGCCGCCACCAACCGAGCAGCAGCTTACAGTACTGCGTGCCGAGATTGACCCCGGCGGCCGTGTACTCGGCCAGGGCACGTGGATTGAGTACACACCGGAGGACTGAGTCTGCCGTATAAATCAAGGGCTGACTTGAGAAGAGAAGTAAAAAGCAGAAGGAGTGACTAATGACAGAGCAGCCAAGATTCTTCCAGATTGAGAAAGACGGGCCGGTTATAATATGGCGATTCAACAACCCGCCCAAGAATCTCTGGACCACAGAGACCGGAATGGAGTTCGCCAGGCTTGAGAACGAGTTCTATGCTGACCCTGACCTCAGAGTGGGCATCTTCACCAGTGCCATGCCGGACGTCTTCATCCAGCACTTCGATGTATCGATACTGGTTAATATGGGCGAGAACCTGGCCAAGCAGGCAGCGCAGGCACCGCCTCCACAGCGCCGCATCGGCTTCCGACGCGACTCCAAGCCAATCATCGCGGCAATCAACGCCAATTTGGCCGGCGGCGGTCTGGAGCGGGTGATGAGCTTCGATTTCCGCTTCATGTCGCGTACTGCCCGGGCGGCCCAGGGTGAGGTTAACGTCGGCATCCTGCCTGGTGGTGGTGGGACACAGCGTATGCCACGCCTTATCGGCATCGCCAAGTCGCTGGAGCTACAACTGCTGGGCAGAGCCGTCTTTGCCGACGAAGCGGAGCGTATCGGTCTTATTACCAAAGCCTGCGACCCGGAGAGGTTGATGCCGGAGGCGCTTGCTTTCGCCAGGGAGCTTGCGACACGACCACCACTGGCCGTTCACCATATCCGACAGTGTATCTTCGAAGGTATAGATATGCCCCTGGAAGACGGCCTTGCTATGGAATCAGATCTCTTCCGTGAACTACTCCAGAGCGGAGAGGCCATGGAGAGAATGCGCGCCTATGTGGCCACAGGACAGAATGCACGGCGTATTCTGGGCGAGGAGGAAGACGCCGACCAGAAATAGAACAGCCAGACATAGTCTTACCTGATAGAAAGGGGGAAATAGATACTGATGGATGAAGTTAAGAAGGTATGCGTTATCGGAGCCGGTACCATGGGCGGGCGTATTTCCTTGATGTCTGCCGTACGCGGCGGCTATGAGGTGACCGTCTACGATATCTCCGAGGAAGCGTTGCAGAATTGCCCGGACCGGCAGAGACAGATGGGGGCAATGATGATTGCCACCGGCGCGGTGAGCCAGGAGGAACTTGATGCCGGAATGGCCCGCATCAGCTACACCACCGACCCCGCCGAAGCAGCCGGGAATGCGGATATCCTCAGCGAGTCCGTTGCTGAAATAGTGGAGGTCAAACGCCAGACGCACGCCCGGTTCGACAAGCTCTGCCCTCCCCACACTATCATGACCACCAACACTTCCAGTCTGCTGGTCTCGGATATCGAAGATGCTGTCTCACGTGGTGATAAGTTTGCCGCAATGCACTTCCACGGCGGGCTGGGGTCACTGGTGGACATCATGCGGGGACCGCGGACCTCGGATGAGACCGTGGAGTTCCTGAAGCGGTTCGCGCGCAGCATCGGGGAAGTGCCCATGGTCATGAAGAAAGAGAGGGGTGGCTACCTGTTCAACACCATGCTCGGCGGTCTTCTGCGTACCGCGCTCATCCTGGCAGCCGGAGGTTACGGCGACCCACATGATATCGACCGGGCGTATATGATGGTCACGAGACAACCCGCCGGACCCTTTGCCATGATGGACGGCGTCGGCCTGAACATCGTCCTCGAAGCCGGACAGGGCCTGACGAGGGATGATACCGAAGTTACCCAGGAGCAGATGATGGCCTTCATCCTCCCATATGTCGAGCGCGGCGAACTGGGCATGAAGACCGGGAAGGGGTTCTATACGTACCCCAATCCCGCCTTCCAGCAACCGGATTTCCTCACCGGGGAGAACGACTAGACGTTAGTACTACCTGAAGGGAGAAAGGAGCAAGATATGCCAAGCAAAGTATCACCGCTGGTACACATCGAGATAGCTGTCCGTGACGCCGAAGAAGCCTACCAGTTCCTCAAGCGGGTCTTCGGCGCGGAAAAGACCCAGCTCAAGTTCGCCGGCATGCTGGACGGTCCCGGCGCACATGTTGTTCACGTGGAGCTGGGTGGGGTCGTGCTCCAGTTCATCGAACCCCGGATAGAGGGAACTCTCTGGTCGGACTTCCTCAAGGAGAAGGGCCCGGGTGTGCATAACCTTACTTTCACCGTAGAGAACATGGACGAGACGGTCAGCGCCCTGGAAAAGGAGGGTGCCCCTGTACTGCTCAAGTTCCCCCTGGACTGGTCTTATATGGCAGAAATTATGCCTCCCGGTGTCAGTATCAAGGAGGACCAGGCCCCGGTGCACATGATTGACACCATGGAAAAGGTCGGGTTCAGGCTTGAACTAGGTGAAGCAACCGTTGGCGAAGATGGTTCCCTGCCGGACCTGAAAGACATCAAGTAGAGTCCCGCTGCCTATCGGCATTGGCTTGAAATAGGTAATTCAGACGCTATCCTGGCGTCTTCCGTTCAGAGAGTATAGTATTTTCATTCAGGAATACGGAGGTAAACAAATGGCAGACCAGTTTCCGCTTCTTTTCAGTCCTATCAAGGTAGGTCCCATCACTATTCCGAATCGTATAGTAGTCCCGGGACACTACCCTGCGATGCGTGACCCGGATACGCTGCCCGGAGACCGCCTGATAGCCTACTGGGAATCGAAGGCTAAGGGTGGAGTGGGCCTTATCTGCACCGGGGTCTGGGGCGTCCACCGTTCAACCCTGATGGTGCCCAGCCTCATGCCCAACCACACCGAGAAACTGAAGAGAGCGGCTGACGCAATAAAACAGCACGGCACCCGGTTCTTTGTCCAGCTCTGGCACGGCGGGTCTTCGTCGGCGTCAGAACTGGTGGGTAACCAGGCGTGGTCCGCTTCGGCGATACCTCGTGCCGCCGGTGGTGCCATCCCCCATGAAATGACCAGGGACGAGATAAAGGAAGTCGTCGAGGCATTTGCCTGGAGTGCGGCCGAAGTGAAGAAAGCAGGGGTCGACGGCGTGGAACTGCATGGTGCCCACGGGTACCTGTTCAACCAGTTCATGTCACCGGTGACAAACCACCGCACCGACGAGTACGGCGGCAGCCTCGAGGGGCGGATGAAGTTTACCCTGGAGGTTATCGATGCCGTCCGTGCCGCTGTTGGCAGCGACTTCGTGGTGGGCATCAGGTTCAATGGCGACGAGTTCAGGCCGGGTGGATACACTATCGAGGACATGAAGGTAATGGCCCCCATGATGGCCAACACCGGAAAGCTGGACTACCTGAACGTCAGCACAGGCAGCTACCTGACCATTGCGCCCATGTACTACCCGCTGGGCCACTCGGTTTACCTGGCAGCGAGTATCAAGGAAGTGGTAGACCTGCCCGTCTGCTGTATCGGCCGTATCAATGACCCAACCCAGGCGGAGAAGATACTCGAGGAGCGGCAGGCGGACCTTGTGGCGATGAACCGGGCTACGATATGCGACCCCGAACTTCCCAACAAGGCCCGCGAAGGCAGGGTCGAAGAGATACGCAAGTGTATGTCCTGCTCCGAAGGCTGCTGGCAGAATGTCCAGCAGAACCGCCATCCGCAGGGGATTACGTGCGCCTATAACCCCACCGTGGGCAAGGAGAGCATCCCCGGCTGGCTGGAGCTGGTACCTGTGACAGAAAAGAAGAAGGTGATGGTCATTGGTGGAGGTCCTGCCGGAATGGAAATGGCCCGCGTAGCTGCGGCACGCGGCCACGATGTTTCCCTCTGGGACAAGAGCGATGACCTCGGTGGGCTGACCCTGACCGCTGCCAAAGCGCCCGGCCGGGAAGATATCGGGGAACTGGTACGTTATTACCGGTACCAGATGAAGCTGAACAATGTGGATGTGCACCTCAACTCCGAGGTGACCGTGGATGCCGTACTCGAACAGCAACCGGATATTGTCGTTATTGCCACCGGCTCACTACCGTACGTGCCCGACGACATCCCCGGTGTCGACCAGGACAACGTCGTCGATGTCCGGGACGTCCTCAACGACACGGTTGAAGTCGGGCGGAACGTGGTTGTCATTGATAACCAGTCGCACATTCAGGGACTCAGCACCGCCGATTATCTGCTCCAGCAGGGCAAGAAAGTGGAGGTCGTCTTCCCGGGACAGTACCCGGGGCCCTCGGTTGAGAATATCACCCGTGCTGTTCTGCTTCAGCGGCTGCTCATGAACGGTGTCACACTAACCCCTAATACCAGGCTCAGGGAGATATCTGGCAACAAGGTCACTGTGACCAACGTCTACACCGAGGAAGACAGGGTTATTGACGGTATTGATACCGTGGTCCTCGCCTTTGGCGGTGTTGAGAACAACGGACTGTACTATGCACTCAAGGACAAAGTGAAGAACATCCACGTCATCGGTGACTGCCGGGGTGTTAAAAAGATACTCTGGGCCGTTAATGACGGCGCTGTCCTGGCAAGGTCGATTTAGAAAGCTGCAAGAAAGATATTGTGCAGGTAGTGTACCCCAATCCGGCGGACACGATACTCCGCCGGATTGGGGTACAAAGTATTTGGCAGGCGGATGGCAGGTATGCTAGAATATTGGTATGAGTACCAATAAAGAGACCACCATAATACCATTCCTGGAGAAGCTGATGGCCCGTCGGAGACGACTGCCCAGTCAGCTAGCCTCCGATATCGGTGTCAGCCACCCAACCGTCGGACGCTGGATGTCAGGGGAAGATGTCCCCAGCACAACCTCATGCCGTAAGCTGGCTGAGTACAGTGGTGTCTCCGTGGAGGAAGTCCTCTCCATATCGGGACACTTGCCAACAATAACTCAGGCACCGACTGCTGAATGGCCGGAATTCCGTGATTACGCCATCCGCAAATATCCCAATGAGCTTGATGAGGACATTATCATCATGATTGAGGACCTCATCGAGCGCCGACGGGATAAACAGCGCGCCCGGTAAACACCCTGAGTGGGAACCACAACCGTGGTCCCATCTTAGTAGCAACGTCGGGATACCGTGCCCAATAATCAGCCACTGCCAGAGCCGCAGTAACGCCTTGACTGTATCCAGCCAGAGGGCGTTATCGTGGGCTATTTCGGCGAACTCATGGCGGACTACTTCTCTATGTGTATTCTGAGGCCTGCCCGACGGGTAAATGTGGTTCCACCTTAACAAGCGGGGTCTTTGAGACTAAGCCGGACTGCTCTCCTGACCACTGCGTACCTTCATCCGCTCATCCTGTTTCTTCTTTGCAGGAACTGTCGGCACTTCTAGCAGGATGCTTAACAACCCTTTCGACCAACCCCCGTGCAGCCCATCTGGGCCGCCTCCCCCTTCCTGGACAGGAAGGGGGAAAAGATCGTATCTGGGGGACACCCCCAGACCCCTGCCATAAGGGGGCGCCCCTCAGAAGGGGCGAAATCCCTCCGGACTCCCCTTTTCGTCACCCTTCCAGACCATGGCCCTCCACTGTATCACCATCTGTCAGTTCGAGAGTGCCGAAAAAAGGCTATTCAAAAAATGCTTCTCTATTCTGGCGGTCGGGATTTTGAAAAAATCCCGTCCTTTTCAATTCCCAGTCACTTTTTCAGGTCATTATTACCTCGTTTTTCAAGGGCAGTCTTGTCCTT
>JADHXC010000073.1 GCA_016783135.1 Dehalococcoidales bacterium
CCTGGTCATGACCTCACTGACGGTGTGGCCCTGAAGCGTGTCTTGAAGCGAGACCTGCCGGTAGCTGCCGACGGCGGCGTTTCCCAGGAATCAGCCGATAAGCGCCAGCCAGAGCCCGTTCAGCCAGAGACCCTCGAAGATGAAGTATAGTCCGCCGAAGATGAAAAGATAGCCCACCGCACGGCCGATATTGGTGGCGATTTTAGTGGCCCGGCGCAGGTTATTACTGCGCCACCACAGTATCGCCCTGAGGACACGTCCTCCGTCCAGTGGGAAGCCCGGTATTAGGTTGAATACGGCGAGAAAGATGTTTATCAGACTCAACCAGTATGATATCGCCAGTACGAACTCGGAGTGACCCTCGACCAGTAAGTATACTGCCCAGAAGATAATGCCAAGAGCCACACTTGTCAGGGGGCCGGCCAGGGCTATACGCAGTTCATCTTTGGGTTGATGTGGCTCCTCGCTCATCTGGGCAACCCCGCCAAAGATGAAAAGAGTGATTGAGTTGACCTTGATACCAACTGACTGGGCAACGACACTGTGCATGAGCTCGTGTGCCAGCAGCGAACCGAAGAAAAGAAGGCTGGTCACGATGCCCGCGACCAGCGACATGGCCAGGCTCCACTCAGGGAAGTTTAGCGGGAATTGTTGGGTCGTTAATGACCATGTCACCAGTCCGAAGACAATAAACCAGCTATAGTTCAACCTCAGGGATATACCGAACAGGCGGCCGATGGGTATCCCACCCCTCAACATCTCATTGTCTCCTTTTCTGAAGCAGGGAGCATTGTACCAGTGTATCCTGACCTTCGCCGGTTGGCTTCCCGAAGGCGAGCCTAACGGGACAACTCATGTCTGGGACAAGGTAGAGTTGCCGGTGGCCGGTCGCAGGCCGGCCAGACTACCCGTATAGTGAGTAGTATCACCCCGTATACATCACAGTAGTGTCGGGAGGTCGTCAGCGGCTTTTTCCGTGTCGCTCCGCTGCGGCTGTTCTTCTTCGTTCTCCTGGACCTTCTCGATAAGTGTAGCTGCCTTCACGTAGTAGTTCTTTACCTTGTTAACTTCCGACAGTGCAGAGAGAACAGTGACTACGGCCATGACGCTTCGCTCATCGGGATAATCTCCGGCCCTGATTACGGCGTTCGGAGCCAGCTCTCTGAGGTATTCGCTGAGGTCGCTGGTCAGGTAGGAGTTTATCTCCGAAGAGGGTGCTGAGACGAGATACAGCGCCTTTGCCGCGTATTTGAGATAACAATGGACGGATATCTCGCTGATGGCTTCTTCCATTGCCTGAATACCACGGTTGGTGCCGGTACCCCTCTTTCTGAAGTTACGTGACTTCAGAAGCGGTATGCGAATCATCGGCAGCATCGTCTTGCCGTATCCTATTGCCGTCCAGCCCTCGAAGGTCTCGACGATATCCGCAGCGTCAAGCACCTTCGTCCCGATACGCTTCGTTTTTTTCTCTTCACCGGTGCAGAGCAGATTGTAGAATGGCTCAACGATATGCGCGTTTATCTGGGCTGTGTTATATCTCAGTGGCGAGTCCTTCCTGTGAAATCTCTGGTTCTCCACCAGTATCACGGCGTCGGCAGCCGCGTAGGTGGACTTGAGGCAGAGTGCGGTATTGTGCACCGTTCTTGCTTCGGCCTGCTCTTCATAGTCGAAGGGGAGAACAGCCATGCAATAAACGGGCTTGCTCCAGTAACGTTCCTTGAGGTATTGTGCCAGTACCGGCATAGCCCCCGAACCGGTACCACCGCCGGTTGCGGCCACCATTAGTATCGCATCGGCGTCCCCGAAGCGCTTGGAAGAACTCAGCGTATTGGCGATTTTATCGCTGTCGTCTCTGGCAATCTGAGCGCCCAGTTCGCTGCGTTTGGCGACACTGTGACCCGTTGTCTTGCTTTCGCCCATCACAATGCGGTGATTGTTATCGGACTTGATACTACGGAGCCCGGCCAGGTCTGTTTCGCCGCTGTTCACCGCGAAGGTATCGAGGATGATATCCACGCCGCGCTGGTGGCGCGCCCGCTTGTTCAGTCGAGCGAATGCATCGGCAATCTGACCACCGCACCTCCCAAACCCTATTACTGTCAGCTTCACCTTCTACCTCCTCCGGGTATTCCAGGTCGAAGCAGGTACCGGTATCACCTGGTTCCTATGTGGTACCATTATATTTCACAGGCTGGATTTGAGTCTAGCCTTATGATGCCGCTTTGTCAATATGGATGCTGACGACGCCGGATTCGGGAGCAACGGCCTCCGGTAGAGAACGGGTCTATCTCTGGAGTGCCTCCGGATTGACACAGTCCGGGGGTATCTCACCTCGTAGCCCGGCAAGAAGGTTCTCCGCAGCCATCAAGGCCATGTTCCGTCGAGTGGCGAAGCTGGCACTGGCGATGTGTGGAGCAATGATGATGTTGTCCAGGGTGAGTAACGGGTCGTCGGGCAGTATCGGCTCGACCTCGGTAACATCGAGCGCTGCGGTAAAGATTTGCCGGTTTTTCAGCGCCTCATAGAGCGCCTTCTGGTCGACAACCGCGCCCCGCGATGTATTGATAAACACAGCCGAAGGATTCATTGTGGAGAACTCCTCGGCACCGATAAGATGGCGTGTTCCATCCGTCAGGGGGACGTGCACGCTGACGAAGTCGGAACGGACCAGCAGGGTTTTCAGGTCCGGGACATACTCCACACCGAGCTCTGTCTCCTCCGCCTCACTGTGCCTTGTTACGTCGTAGTAGATGACCTCCATGCTGAAGCCCCTGGCTCGCCGTGCAACCTCGCTCCCGATACGGCCCAACCCGACCAGGCCCAGCGTAGCATGGTGAATGTCCTGGCCGAGCAGTATCATCGGGCCCCAGGTACGCCATTTTCCCTGCGTGGTTTGGTTGGCCGCCTCCACCACACGCCTGGCAGCGGACATAAGGAGGGCAAAGGCGAAATCGGCGGTTGTCTCGGTGAGAACTCTGGGGGTGTTACCGACTACGATGCCGTGTCTGGTGGCTTCTTTGACGTCGATGTTGTCGAATCCCACGGCGTAGTTACTGACTACCTTCAGGCGGGGAGCGCCTTCCATAACGGTGGCGTCGATCCGGTCACTGAGCAGTGTCAGCAGGCCATCGGCGTCCCGGGTCTTCTCCCGGATGGTATCGTAGGCAGGCGGCAGTTCCCCTGCCACACCTCCATTTCCGCGACCTCCGCTATCCTGTCCAGTGCTTCCTGGTCAATCCTGCGCGTAATGAAGACCCTTGGTCCAGCCATATTGCTCTCCTCGTAGTGTGTTTCTTCTCGCTGCTAAGGTTTCCTTTTAGAAGTTAGAACTGGCCGCTCTTGAGTTTCTCGACATCGAAGTCTGGTGATTTGCAGAAATTGATGACGCGTCGCTCACGGTCTTCAACTGCTTGACAGGCCTGGGGAACATCGCGGGCAATCTCGTGTGGGATTACGACCACGCCGTGCTTATCGGCATGGATAAGGTCGCCGTTGTTAACCACCAGCCCACCGACCTTCGCCGGTATGCCGGAATCGAGGATGTGAACATAGGCATGAGAAGGGGCAACATCCGCAGCGAAAAAGTGGAAGCCCAGCTCGTGGACTTCGTCGAGGTCGCGGACACTGCCATCGGTGACCACTCCGAGGCAGCCGAGGGCCCGGTGGATATTGGCATTGACCTCACCCCAGAGAGGCCCGATACACCGGGGCTCATCAAGGTCCTGGATGACGGCCACTCTCGGTGAGGGGGTCTTCAGGATATTGTCCCAGTGGGCTTGGCCGGCGCTACGGTCTTTCTCATTTGGGGGCATGTCGGCAATCATGGTTGCCGTGCAGGCATACCCGACCATTGGCTCAAAGTCGGGGAAAATGCACCTGATGCCGGACATATAGCCCTGGTTCCTCGGTCTGACATTGAAGGTCTCGATAGCGTTGCTGATAGCCGGAGTCGGCCAGGCTCTCAGGGCACTTAGTTCTGTTTCTGATAGTGGTCCCATTTTCACTCTCCTCGCTGGAATATCTCTATCTCTGATTGTATGTTGATGTAGAAAGGCTGTCAATCAACGTGTCGGGACTGTCTCTCCGGATTAATCAGGATTAACCGCAGTGCCCGCTCGGCTGCGTCGGAGGTAAGGCGTGCCGCATCTGCCTCCGATTCCTCCAGGCTGATAGGCCCCGGTGCGATGCTCAGGGCGGCGTCGATACCGTGCTGGTACAGTTCCTTCAGGTCGCCGTGAAGCTCCCCGGCAATGACCACCACGGGTACTCCCAGCACCTTTGCCTGTTTGGCAACTCCTGCGACCGTCTTGCCGAACGTAGTCTGGGTATCAAGCCTGCCCTCGCCGGTGAGGGCCAGTGCAGCCCCTTTCAGATGTTCGACAAGCCCCACCGCATCACTGACAATCTCGATACCGGGCACCAGCCTGGCACCAGGGAACGCTACCAGACCCGCACCCAACCCCCCGGCTGCTCCCGCCCCGGGCATGTCCCTGATGTCGATACCCAGGTCTTTCTTGATTACGGAGGCATAGTTGGCCAGGGCCTCATCGAGCTGACGGCACATCTCTTCGGTAGCCCCTTTCTGTGGCCCGTAGACCCACGATGCGCCCTCATTACCGCAGAGCGGGTTGGTGACATCGCAGGCGACCGTAACCTGGCACCCCGCGAGGCGGCTGTCCAGTCCGGAGACATCTATCTTTCTCAGGCTGGCCAGGGCGGCACCACCCGGAGGAAGCTCCCTGCCTTCCCGGTCGGTCAGCTTTGCGCCCAGGGCCTGGGCCATGCCGGCACCACCGTCATTGGTGGCGCTACCGCCGATGCCGATGATAAGCCGGCGGCATCCACTGTCAAGGGCTGCCCGGACCAGCTCTCCGGTACCGTATGTCGTGGCCGTCAGTGGGTCCAGCCTGTCCGGTGGTACCAGTACCAGGCCGGAAGCAGCCGCCATCTCCACCACGGCAGTCACCCCGTCACCGAGGATTCCCCAGGCGGCAAGTACCCTGTCACCGAGGGGTCCGGTCACTTCAGTTTGCATGGTCCTGCCGCCGGTGGCATAGACCAGGGCATCGACCGTACCTTCTCCGCCGTCGGCCATGGGCAGCACTACTACCTCGGCATCAGCCAGCACACGTCTTATGCCACGGGCGATAGCGTCAGCCACTTCCCGGGCGGAGAGGCTGCCTTTGAAACTCTGGGGAGCGACCACTATCTTCATCTCTGGACCCATCAGTCGGTGTTGCTGCTAGGAAAAGAACCCCAGGTACCAGTTGAGAAGCTGGTTACCGAAGACTAGGGTTACCATCGTTGCCAGCGAAAGGTAAGGCCCGAAGGGAATCGCATCCTTTCGCTTCCTCAATCTGGTCAGGACAAGAAAAACTGCGAGAAAGCCACCGAGGACTATCGCCCCGAAGAGGGCAACGAATACCCTGGGAAAACCTACCGTCAGGCCAATGAGAGCGGCCATCTTGACATCACCCATCCCCATTCCTCCACGAAAGATGAGAGCAGGTAACAGGAGCAGGATAAAGCCTGCAGCACCGCCGGCGATGCCGGAGACGGTACGAGCGGCAATATCCGGCATACCCAGGAAAACATTCGGTGCCAGCTTTAACATTTCCGGTTGTGGTACCAGGATAGTGAGTAGCAGGGCTACTACTGCCACCGGATAGACAATCTTGTTGAGGATGAGTTGGTGCTTGAAGTCGATGACCAGGATGACTATGAAGACGCAGAAGTAGAAGACGGTAATGCCGAACTGGGCGGTCAGGCCGTAGTGCCAGTACAGGATTCCGAACAGGGCTGCAGTGCTGGCTTCCACCAGGAACACGCGCCAGGGTAGAGGTGCCCCGCAATAGCGACAGCGGCGGCGCAGCCAGAGGAAGCTGAACAGGGGGATAAGGTCTTTGAGGAGTAGTGGGCGCTGGCAGTCGTCGCAGAAGGATGGCGGGGATACCAGGGACTTCCCGGCAGGGAGGCGGTCGATGCAAACATTCAGGAAGCTGCCAGCAGCGGCACCAAGCAGGGTAAATATTACTATCAGCGTGATTTCCATACCGTTACATTCTGAACGTTTTTACGTGGTCGGTCAAATGGATTCAGTGTCATTGCACTATTGGGCTATAAGCTACTGGTATCAAAGCATCATCGCTGCTCTACATCCGGGAGCTTGGAATGATAGTGTGTAACGTGAAGATAGTTGCGAGAAACACGCCTGGCAGGTGGGTTAAAGGCTTGCTGGATTGCTTTGCAGAGGAGCCCCTCAGTTCCCACAGTTGCTTGCCGGTGGCTTTCCGAGATGGTAAGATTGATTTGTTCGTATGCGGGCGAAACACAGCGCTGTTGCACGCAGACAATCCCGGATGGCCATATAAGGAGTTAGTATGACCGATTATTCGGCCCGGTTCTATAAGAATCATGCCCGGCGCTACTCGGAGGTCGCTCACGGATTACTACAATCCGTTTACATAAAGTCTTCCCATCCCGCGGTAAGAACCGACCTGGACCTGCTGGAGCGCCTTAAGGAACTGGCGCCGGGAAAACAGGGTCTGGATGCCGGCTGTGGTGCCGGAGCGCGCGATGTCCATAGTTTCTGGGCATCCGGTTTTGACATACGGGGAATAGACGTTATCGAAGAGAACATCAGGATGGCCCGGGAAATTCACCCTGAAATAGCGGGCCGCGTCACGGTGGCTGATCTTGCCGGACCTCTGCCTTATGATGACGCTTCCTTCGACTTTGTGATGTGCAACGCGGTCATCTAGCACATCCCCCCCCGAGTTGTGGAAGGAACGACACTGCCGGAACTGACGCGTGTCCTTAGAAAGGGGGGGGTATTTCAGCTTATGTTCAAGAACGGTACAGGAATGCTGACCGTCTACGATAAAGACTATGGTGCCGAGCGCAGCTTCCAGCTCTACGACGAGCACCGGGTACTGGCCATTCTCAAGCGGCATAATATGGGACTCGTCGAAGAGGGTTCGGATGAGAAGCCTGGTGGTATAATGTACTTCACCGACCCCAGGTCGGTCGACCACTGCGTCTTCTATACCAGAAAAGTGTCCTGAGCTCAGCCTT
>JADHXC010000074.1 GCA_016783135.1 Dehalococcoidales bacterium
TTGGGGTGTAGGTTGATCTTCCTATCTGTGCAGGTACCCTTTCGGAACGTCTTAGAGATTCGGGTAGAAACAAGCTGAGACAACAATCTAGCGGAATGTACCATGGGTCACTGTCTACCGTCAGCAGAACGGTTGACCTGTCACTCCATAGGCGAGAGTAGAGGCACCTTCTGCTAGCATGTACGCTGGAGTGAAGATGTTGGGCATGCTACAATTGTCCCGGCAGTCTCGGCACATTCGCGGATTTGACAGAAGGCCTTCTTGGTGATAAACTCCGGCCAGTTCTTGTGATACAAGCTAACGAAAGGGCAAGTCGACACATAAAAGCCCACAGGGAGGTACGGCCGAAATCTACTGCCCTAGATTATCAGTAGTAGAGTAGACCGAACCAAATAGGTTTCCTTGCTTCTTAGGCATGTCAAAGCCTTTCCCGCAGAAAGGAGCCAATCTTCCGCCACGGTACTCGTCCCTCATCAGATACCCTCCAGATACGTTCCGCGGGTAACCATCTCTGAAGACAGAGCAATTGTCCTGAGTTCTGACCTGTGACCGGTCTCCGATCCTCGCCCTGCGCGCATGTCAAATCGTGTAGGTCTAAGACTAGCTGACATCCCCGCAGTTCCCGCAACGTCGTAAGGGACAGAGGGGCTAAGGAGGTGAAGTGTCACCAAAGTATCGGCAAGTACAGCTACTTCACAAGGAGGGAGAAAAGAAATGAAGAAGAGCATTGTTTGGCTGGTGGTGAGTTGTTTGATGGTGGCCGCTCTGGTGCTGACATCCTGTGGCGGGGCAGTCACCGAGGAGGAGGCGGAAGAAGAGGTGGTAACGGAGGAAGAGGTATTGGGGCCGGACCCGGCGCCAACGTATTTTAGAGAAGTGGGGAAATACGGCGGTACCCTGCGGTTAGGGATGGCCGCCGAGCACTCGAGCTTTGACCCGCCCATGGGATTTGCGTCCGCGGATCTAAACGTCATCGACCAGTGCTACGAACAGCTGCTGATGCATAATCCTGACTATACCTATCAACCGATACTGGCGGTATCCTGGGAAGCGAACGACGACCTCACGGAATGGACGTTCCACCTACGCCATGGTGTGAAGTTCCGTCACGGCAAGGAGATGACAGCGGAGGATGTGGTCTACACCTTCGACCGGCTTTTCGAATTAGAGTCTCCGGGTGCAGGCCAGCTCAGCATGGTCGAGGATGTGGTTGCCGTTGACGATTATACCGTCCGCTTCGACCTGAACAGCGGCAGCGCCTTTTTCCCGGATAATATCGCACTTGTCTACCATGCCAAGATATTGCCCTCGGACGTCGACCCGGCGCGGTTCGCTACTGAGACGTTGGGGACAGGCCCCTTCTACGTGACCGAGAACATAGTGGGCGAACGCACGGTCATGAAGAAGAACCCCAACTACTGGTGGAAGGGTCTCCCTTACCTGGACGAGATAATATTCATCTATATGCCTGACCCTCAGAGCCGGCTTGAGGCGCTCAAGGCCGGCACCGTCAATTACCACCGTTATATGCCTCTCACGGAAGTCGCCGGGCTGGAAGCCCTTCCCGATTACAAGGTGTCGATAGCGGCCTCCTCGAGCTACTTCCACATGGCGATGGACGTGACAGTGCCGCCGTTCGACAACAAACTGGTGCGCCAGGCAATTCAA
The DNA here is from genome assembly GCA_016783135.1 of Dehalococcoidales bacterium. Taxonomy (GTDB): domain Bacteria; phylum Chloroflexota; class Dehalococcoidia; order Dehalococcoidales; family Fen-1064; genus DUES01. The sequence goes on from JADHXC010000074.1 coordinate 1,669, forward strand.
GCCGTGACCGACCGGGAAACGATTAACCAAGCGTGCCTGTTGGGGAAAGGGACCATCGCCTCCGACCATCCCATCCCACCGTTCGACCCCCATTTTAATGCGGAGGCTAAACCCCCGGACTACAGCCCCGAGTTAGCTAAATCGCTGCTGGAGCAAGCGGGGCACCCGGACGGGATTGACATCACCCTGTATACTTCCACCAATCCCGGGGCGCCGATGCTGGAGTTCGCAACGGTAATGAAGGAGAAGGCCGCTGCCGGTGGCATCCGCATAGATATTCAGGTGATGCCTGAGGCCACGTACTGGGACGAGGTGTGGCTGGTAAAGCCTTGCTTCACCAGTTACTGGGCCGGCCGTACCCCTGACGCAGCTTTGAGCATCGCGGTCTTGTCGGCTTCCTCTTGGGAGGAGGCCAATTACGTCAACCCCCGTGTTGACGAGTTAATCATCCTGGCGCGGAGTCAGATCGAGCTGGCGGACCGCCAGGAGACCTACGGTGAGCTTCAGGAAATCCTGATTGACGAGGTACCGCGCATTATCCCGGTGTTCCAGCTGGTAATAAACGGCATGCACAAAAGTGTGATGGGTCTGGATTCAGAACCGAGCGCCTGGTTCTGGTGCCGCTATGCCTGGCTGGACGACTAGCGACTGAGTGAAGGGATTCTGACAACCTGAAACTGTCATTCTGATGAGCGGAGAATCTGACCTAGCGCTTGGGTTCTCCGCTCCGCTCGGAATGATACTGATAGTGTATTCCCTTTAGAGGATGATGACTGCATGACGCGTTTTGTGGTCAGGCGGATTGGCCTGATATGTGTCACCCTGCTGGTGGTCTCGCTGGCTATCTTCCTTATCACCGAGGTCCTGCCCGGTGATGTAGCGACGATGATGCTCGGGAAGGACGCAACCGAGGCAAGTCTGGCGAGGATACGTGAAGACCTGGGTCTGAATCGCCCCGCCCACGTGCGGTACCTGGAGTGGATTGGTGGTGTGCTGCAGGGTGACTTGGGTAATTCCTTGTATATGGGAGAGCCGATTGCCGACATTGTGGGCAGGAGACTGAGTCATTCGGCCATCCTGGCTGTATTTGCGTTTCTGGTTGGGACCCCTGCGGCAGTGATTGCCGGCATATTGGCTGGTGTGCGCCGAGACACAAAGCTAGACCGTCTAACAAGTATGGTCGGGCTGGTAGGGATTTCGGTGCCGGAGTTTGTCACCGGAATAGTGCTGATACTCATCTTCTCTTCGGCGTTTCATATTCTGCCGTCCTCGAGCATCATTCTCCCCGGCACCAGTCCACTGACCAGACCTCAGATTCTGATAATGCCCACGCTGACCATAACCGCTGTCCTGTTCGCCTACACCATGCGAATGACGCGAGCCAACGTCATCGAGGTGATGCAGACGGACTATGTGCGCACGGCGATTCTCAAGGGCCTGCCGATGCGGCGGGTCATCCTGCGACACGTGCTCCCGAACGCGATGCTGCCGACCATCACCGTAATCACAGTTAACTTCGGGTGGATGCTGGGAGGACTCATCATCGTGGAGAATGTCTTTGCCTATCCCGGGATTGGACAGCTGATGCTGTGGTCGATTAATACGCGTGACCTTCCCTTGTTGGAAATCGTGACGCTAATCATGGCCGCGACCTATGCCATCAGTAATCTGGTGGCGGACCTGAGCTACGCCGTTCTCGATCCGCGGGTGAGGTTGGTATGATAGTGACCCGGGTGTTAGCGGCCGCAGGACGAAAGGTCAGGTCCGCTCTCAAGTTAATACTCCGCACTACGTCAGGGCGGATCGGCCTGCCGATAGTACTGCTGTATTTCATCCTGACAATCATCGGGCCGGGGTTGTGGCATTGGTTGCCGCACTCTCCAACCGAAATTCCTGACCCGCTGGCGCCCTATCAACTCTTACCACCGTCAGCGCAGTTCTGGCTGGGTACCGATCAGTACGGACGTGACGTTTTAAGTCGGGTACTAACTGGTGCCACTTCCCTTATCACCACATCAGCAGCCGGTGCCGTCCTGGGTATCGTACTGGGTACGGTGGTGGGGATGAGCAGCGGTTATAAAGGTGGCAAGACAGACGAGATTGTCATGCGTATCATGGACGGGCTGATGTCGTTCCCCACCTTGCTGCTGGCCCTCTTGGTGCTGTTCACTTTTGGCTCCAGTAGGGTGAATATTGCAGCCACCATTGGCTTCGTCAGTATGCCAGGCATCGCGCGGGTGATACGGAGTTCCACGCTCTCGCTGAAGACCATGGAGTTCGTCCAGAGCGCTCGTCTGCGCGGTGAATCCACAGCCTACATCATCTTCAGGGAGATACTGCCTAACGTTCTGCCGGTGCTGGGTGTGGAAGCGTCGGTGCGGTTCAGTTACGCCGTTCTCAGTGTGGCATCGCTGGGATTCCTTGGTCTCGGTATTCAGCCGCCATCTCCCGATTGGGGCATGACGATTAGTCAGGGTCGCCGATTTCTTATCAGTGCTCCCTGGGTCGTCCTGTCTCCAATGGCTGCCGTAGCCTCACTCGTTATCGGCGTTAATCTTCTCGCCGATGGCATCAGACAGGCCAGCGGAATGGCCCGAAAGGAAGAAACGCCGTGACCGAAAAACGACAAGACGAAGCTCCCCTGCTCGAAGTGGACCACCTGGCGGTCACCTTCTACACGCCACGCGGCACCTTTCGTGTGGTGCGTGATGTATCATTCACCATCCGGCGCGGCGAAGTCCTAGCTCTGGTCGGGGAGACGGGATGCGGAAAGTCCATCAGCGCCTTCGCTATCGTGGGGTACCTTCTGCCTTTCCATCCGGGAGAGTCCCGCATAGACGGCTCCATCCTTTTTGAGGGCAAAGATCTCGCCCGGATGACAGGCGCCGAACTCCGCCAGGTACGTGGCAACCGTATCGCCATGGTGTATCAGAACCCGGGCACATCACTGAATCCCACCATGCGGGTTGGCCCGCAGATGGAAGAGGTGCTGCGGGTGCATCTCGGCCTGGACTCACGGCAGGCCCGCCAGCGGGCGGCAGAGCTCTTTGACAGCGTGGGTCTGGCCGAGCCTGAGCGCGTAGGCCAGCGCTATCCCCACCAGCTGAGTGGTGGTATGCAGCAGCGAGTGATGATCGCCATGGCGTTGTCCTGCGAGCCAGACCTGCTGATTATGGATGAGCCCACCACAAGTCTCGACGTTACCACGGAGGCGACCATCCTCGACCTGGTGGCAGACCTGAAACAGCGCGTAAACGCGGGCATCCTGTTTGTGAGTCACAACCTGGGTACAGTGGCGCGTGTCGCTGACCGCGTGGCGGTGATGTATGCCGGCCAGACTATCGAGGAGGCGCCAGCTAGCGAACTGTTCAAGAACTCAAGGCATCCCTATGCCACAGGGCTGCTGCAGTGTGTGCCACAACCTCCTTCAGAAAGCGGGACGGCCCCCAGACTTCGCAGCATTCCTGGCGGTACCTACGCTCCTGAAGAAGCCAATCTTCAGGCCTGTCTTTTCGCTCCCCGGTGTCCGATGGCGCAGGACTCGTGCCATACGGAGGCACCCGAAATGGTGGACGCCGGAGACAACCACCGGTCACGTTGCTTCTTCTGGAAAGACGTTCACAAGGAAATCTGGGGCGAGCTGGAGCCGCGAGATGAGAACCACCTTGAGACCGCTGAGCCGGTACTCAAGGCAGAAGGTCTGCGACGGTTCTTCGGTCAATGGCAACGCAAATATCTGTTCTTCGGTCCACGAGTGCGGCCCCCGGTACGAGCGGTCACGAACATCGATTTCGAAGTCGGAGCCGGGCGAACCCTTGGCATCGTGGGCGAAAGCGGTTGCGGCAAGACGACCGTGGCACGGCTAGTGGCTGGGTTGACACCGCGACAGCGTGGCGAGATTCGGCTGCACAGCGAAGAGCTTGCCCCTCAAGTTGAAGGACGGACATACAAGCAGCGCGCTGCGCTAAGGATGGTGTTCCAGAATCCGACAATGTCGTTGAATCCGAAGCTTCCCGCCCGCCATATCATCGTGCGATCGTTACAGAAACTCGCACAGTTGAGTCAAAAAGACAGCATTAAGCGTGCTACTGAACTGGCACTAGCTGTCAGGCTGGAGCCTGCGTATCTGGACCGGCACCCCGCTGAACTCAGCGGCGGCGAGCAACAGCGGATAGCACTGGCGGCTGCATTCGCCGGCAATGCCGACCTGATTGTAGCTGACGAGGCTGTATCAGCTCTGGACGTCTCCGTTCAGGCACAGGTGCTCAAGCTGCTGGAAGACCACCAACATAAGCAGGGCACCTCGTACATCTTCATCTCCCATGACCTGGCAGTCGTTCGCTATATCTCCAATGACATCCTGGTGCTTTACGCCGGGCACGTAGCGGAATCGGGGCCTGTGGACTGCGTGCTGAACGCGCCGTCGCATCCGTACACAGAAGCACTTCTTTCAGCCGCACCAGTACCTGATCCGGATGCTGTGGCGACTCATATCCGGCTCCCCGGCGCCGTGCCAACCCTCCGTGCACGCTTCGAGGGTTGCTTCTTTGCTGGACGTTGTCCCCGTAAAATGGGGCCTGTCTGCGACCATACCCCGCCGCCTGCACATATCGTACCAGGCTCACCCGACCACGTCATCTACTGCCACATTCCTGTGGAGGAATTGGCTGCAATGCAGCAAGGGCGAGTGGCAGAGGTGACCTAGAGCACGGAGACAAGGCCATCGGGCTTCTGATAGCTGCCATCGCTCTCATTGCGATTGAATGAAAATATGGGATGTATGGAAGAGTGATAAAACCAAGAAAAGGCAGGGTGATTGAGCAACATTTAGAGCTTGACATTATATAGCCTGATACGACATAATCATGTGGCTATGATAAGGATACATAAATGCTTAAGGTGTGGTCATGACTGGGCAAGCAGGCTTGAGAGGTTACCAAAGGTATGCCCTAAGTGCAATTCGCCTTATTGGCATAAGAAAAAATGGAAGCAATCCGGACCGAAGAAGAAAGAGGATGGTAGGTTATTGGGTGAAGTAAAGTAGCTAGCAACTGAGTTAGGAGGCAATTAGTATGCGAGGTTGTGCAGTTACGATTGGATGTATTCTAATCTTATTTGGTTGTATTGGTAGTATCATAGCAAATGTGTTCGATAGTACTTCAGTAGTATGGGGTTTTGTACAAATAGGTACTGGTGTGCTTATCGTCAAAGCAAACATTGGTAAACATGATTCACGTATCAGGGAATATATAGAGATTAACGTTCCCGAAGACATAAATAGCTATCTGGTAGAAGGTGAAATAATCGACAGAGAGTTCGATCTGGAAGACGGTACTGTATTTACTTCAATAAACAGAATGTTTATTGAAAAGGGTA
>JADHXC010000029.1 GCA_016783135.1 Dehalococcoidales bacterium
GGCTCATCGACGGGCGCTGGTGTTTCCGGTTCCGGTGCGGCTTCGACTTCAGTTTCTGGTGCTTCAGTTGTATTCTCATCTTGCTCGCCGTTCATAGATATTTCCTCCTTTTGAACAGAATGTAATCCTTGCCTGACACCTTTTATCTCATATGCCACCTCCCTCTGATGTGATAGCCGGAGATGACTTCACGAAAGTGGCAACCTTGGGAATACGCACAGTTAGAAGTACTTCAGAAGAATCAGGTTTGGTTACCTCTGTTGAATGTAACGGGCAAGTACAGTACCTGGTAATCCCTGCTACCCTGAGATATAATAGGGGCAGTAATTCCTGCCCCAGTTACTCCTATTCAGTACGTTTACTCCAGCTTCCATGAAGGGCAATCACCACTCCGAAGACGAGGCGTAGTTTGGACATAGAACGATTGAAGAGCGCCGTCACTGACGAGATAGACACTCGCCGCACCCCGCTCAGAGAGCTTGCTCTGAGAATCCATGACAATCCCGAGCTTGGCTTCGGCGAGACCCTGGCAGCCGCCTGGCTGACCGAATACCTGGAGCAGAACGGCTTCTCCATTGAAAGGGGTATCTGTGAGCTACCGACCGCTTTCCGTGCCAGCTACGGCGAAGGGAAGCCAACTATTGCCCTGCTCGCCGAATATGACGCCCTGCCCGGAGTGGGACACGCCTGCGGTCACAACATTATCTGCACCAGCGCAGTCGGCGCGGCACTAGCCGTCCGGTCCGTCGCCCGCGAGTTGACTGGTCGTATAGTCGTGATTGGTACTCCTGCTGAGGAACTTCTCGGCGGTAAGGTAATCATGGCCAGAAGAGGGGCCTTTACCGACCTGGACGCAGTCATGATGGTGCACCCGAGCGTGGTCAATAATGCGACAACCTACGCCCTCGCCTGCCAGAACCTGGACATCGAGTTCTTCGGACAGGCAGCCCACGCTGCCGCCTATCCTGAAAGGGGAATTAACGCCCTTGAAGCCATGCTCCTGTCCTTTGCCGGGATAAACTCACTGCGCCAGCACATCAAGAGCACGGCACGCATCCACGGAATCATCACCGATGGCGGAAAAGCCCCCAATATTGTCCCTGATTACAGCTCCGGTAAGTTCATGGTCCGCGCAGAGCAAGACGGCTACCTTGATGAATTGCAGGAGAAGGTCCTCAACTGCTTTCAGGGAGCTGCCGCCGCCACCGGTGCCCGGCTGGAATACAAATGGGACGACGTGCGCTACGCCCCGATGCGTAATAATATGATTCTCGCGGAGCTATTCGCCGGCAACATGAAGCGCCTCGGGCGGCAGGTGCAACTGGTCGACCGCAGTGGTGCCTTCGGCAGTACCGATATGGGCAATGTCAGCCAGGTCGCACCGGCAATCCACGCCACAATCGCCATTGCACCCCGACAGGTACTGCTGCACTCCCCTGAGTTTGCTGCGGCCGCTGCCACTGAAGAAGCTATCGATGGACTGTGTGATGCCGCCAAGACGATGGCAATGACAGTAATCGACCTCCTCGCCCGTCCGGAAAAACTGGTCGCGATGAAGGAGGAGTTCGAGAGAGCGAAATGACTATCATCGGCATTCCCCGGGCACTTCTCTACTACCAGTACTACCCCATGTGGAAGACCTTCTTCGAGCACCTGGGGGCGGAAGTGGTTACTTCCGAGCCAACCAGCCGGACCACGCTGGCTAAAGGTACTGCACGAGTCGTCGCCGATACCTGCCTGCCGGTCAAGGTCTTCGTCGGCCATGTCCTGTCTCTGGTAGATAAGTGCGATTACATCTTCATACCGGCGATTCGCAGTCTTAAGAGCAGGACATACAACTGCGCCAAATTCCTGGGACTGCCTGATATGACCAGGGCGGTTGTCCCCGAGTCTCCGCCAATACTGGAGATAGAGATTGACGTTAACCGGGGGAAGCGCTATCTCTACCAGTCTATCTACGGGCTGGGCCGGCACTTTAACTGGAATCCGCTCAGGGTCAGGGAAGCGGCCACGGCTGCCATGGAGGCCTTTATAAGCTACCGGGGACTGATGTCCGAAAGCGGACTGACACCGCTCCAGGCAATCGATGACATCACGGGCGCTCCCCGGAGAGAGCCGGGCGAGCCATCAATCACCTCGATCACACCATCAGCGACCATCGCCGTCATCGGGCACGCCTACCTCCTCTATGATGAGCATGTCAACTACGAGCTTATCCACCGGCTGGAACAGTATGGTGCCAGGGTGCTCACCCCGGAGATGCTTACCGAACACGAACGCGAAGCGGCCGTAGCCAGACTGGTAGGCAGGGCATACTGGACGTACGAAGAAGACGTTGTCGGTGCCGGGGGGCACTATCTCCAGAATGAGGTTGATGGTGTTATCGGTATCATGGCGTTTGGCTGCGGGCCCGATTCGCTGATGATGGAGATACTGCGCCGTGAGGCGGGAAATCAGCAGACCACTGCCTTCATGTGCATCACCCTTGAAGAGCATACTTCCGAGACCGGTGTGATTACGCGACTGGAAGCGTTTCTTGATATGATTCACCGCAGGAAGAGGAGACGGGTGGCCCTATGCGTGTAAGTACGCCCCACATGGGCAATATATTCATTCCCTTCAAGGCTATCTTCAAGAAGCTGGGTGTCGAATTTATTATGCCGCCTATCAACACACAGCGCACTCTGTCGCTAGGTGCCAGATACTCCCCGGAGGGCCTCTGCATTCCCTTCAAAATGACCCTGGGCAACCTGATTGAGGCCGCCGACAAGGGGGCCGATACCCTGCTGATACCTGGTGGCGATGGCATCTGTCGCCTCGGATACTACGGTAAAGTCCAGGAGCAAGTGCTCCACAATCTGGGATATGATACCGAAGTCATAGAGATAGGTGTGTCGGAGCAGAAGTTCCTCGGTTTGATGAGTATCATCCGAAGAGTCTCCGGTGATGCTCCGTGGCACCGGATTATATCCGCCATCCGCTTCGGTTTGTCCAAACTTGCCAGCGTGGACCGCATAGAACGCGTGGTGCAGAAGGTACGGCCTGTGGAACTGGTCAAGGGTACGGCCAATCAATTGTATTCCCATGCAATCAGTGCTATTGACAAGGCTGATGATTATGATACCCTGAAGAGGGTAGAGGTGGACTATATTGACCAGCTGGAGCGGGTACCTAGAGACGAGCAGGTGCAGCCGCTGATAGTAGGCATTACCGGCGAGTTCTATGTACTGCTGGAGCCGTTCTCCAGCTTTGACATCGAGCAGGAGCTGGGCCGACTGGGTGTGGAGGTAAGACGGTCAACCTTCGTTTCCGAATGGACCAAGTTCAGCTTCTTCCTCAATCCGTTCGGCATCAACGAAAAGAACCGGATTCACAAAGCAGCCCACCCCTATCTGAAGCGAGATATCGGTGGCGATGGCTGGGAATCAGTCGGTGAAAAGGTGCTTCACGCTAAAGAATACGATGGCATAGTGCACCTGGCACCGTTCACCTGTATGCCCGAAATCATAGCCCAGAATATCATGCCTTCAACCAGGGAAAAAATCCCGGTGCTGACGATACTCTGCGATGAGCAGATAGCCAAGGCGGGAGTACTGACCAGGCTGGAAGCCTTCGTTGACCTGCTGATAAGGAAGCGCCGCGCACACAGTGGCAGACCCCAGGGAGTGGCCGCTCAAGAGAGCGGGCGCTAAAGGGAGTGGTGATGGAAACCTACCTCGGGATTGATGTTGGTTCGGTAACCACCAAGCTTGCCGTCCTCGACGAGCACGACGAGCTGGTAAACCACGTCTATCTCCTGACCCAGGGCAGACCGATTGATATGATACAGGAAGGACTGCGGGAAATCAGGAAGCAGCTTCCCGCAGGCTGCGATATCTGCGGTGTGGCCACAACCGGAAGCGCCCGCTACCTCGCAGGCGTAATCGTTGGTGCGGACCTGGTGAAGAACGAGATTACGGCCCACGCAGTGGCCGCCCTGCATTACTTCCCCGACGTCCGGACCATCATGGAAATCGGGGGGCAGGATAGCAAGATAACCATCGTCCGCGACGGGATAGTCACCGACTTTGCCATGAATACCGTTTGCGCCGCCGGCACCGGCAGCTTCCTTGACCATCAGGCGCTGCGCCTCGATATGAGCATCGAAGAACTCAGCCAGCGAGCGCTGGTGAGCAGCGCCCCGGTGCGCATCGCCGGACGCTGCACCGTCTTTGCGGAATCGGACATGGTGCACAAGCAGCAGATGGGGCACCGGGTTGAAGATATCCTCTACGGTCTCTGCCAGGCTCTGGTGCGCAACTACCTCAGCAATGTGGGGCTGGGTAAAGACATCCAGCCGCCAATCATGTTCCAGGGCGGGGTCGCCTTCAACCAGTCGATAATCAGGGCTCTCCGGGAAGAGCTCAGTATGGAAATTATTGTCCCACCCCACCATGAGATTATGGGAGCTATTGGCGCTGCCCTGCTGGTACACGAGGAGATGGCCACCGGGGGTAGCAGCAGCCAGTTCAAGGGATTTGACCAGAGCGAGGTGAAGTACCGCACCTCCTCGTTCGAATGTAAGGCCTGTCCGAATAACTGTGAGGTTGCCCGACTTTCCCTTAACGGCAAGGCTCTCGCCCATTGGGGCGGGCGTTGCGATATCTGGGAGCGAGTGGCGGCTACGGAATAGCCGCATGAGGAAATAAATGATTATAGCTGTCGACACCGCCGGCGGAGAATATGCCCCCCACGAGGTAGTAAAGGGAGCTGTCAAAGCTGCCCAGGACTATAACATAGGGATTGCCCTGGTGGGCAGAAAAGACCTGCTTCACGTACAGACCGGCCGCTACCTCAAGAAGCTGGACATGACCATCGTTGACGCCACCCAGACCATCGAGGACGACGAGTCGCCGATAGAGGCGGTTAACAACAAGCCGGACTCCTCAATCATGATGGGCATCAATCTGGTAAAGACCGGGAAGGCAGCGGCGTTTGTGTCCGCCGGTAATACCGGGGCAGTACTTTACTCCGCGCTTCTCGGCCTGGGCAGAATCAAAGGCATTGAACGTCCTGCCATTGCCAGCATTATCAATATCAGCATCACCGCCCCCGTCCTGCTCATTGACTCCGGTGCCAATGCCAACTGCCGGCCGAAATACCTTGTCCAGTTCGCCCGGCTGGGCGCCATTTATTCCAGGGAAGTACTTGGGGTCCCCTCTCCCCGTGTCGGCTTGCTCAATAGTGGGGAGGAAGAGGGCAAGGGAAACCGCCTGATGCAGGAGACCTATACCCTCCTCAAGGAGACAGACCTCAACTTCGTGGGTAATATTGAGGGGCACGGGCTCGTGCGGGGAGGGGCCGATGTAATCGTGACCGATGGCTTTACCGGCAACATCGTCCTCAAGGCTCTTGAAGGGCTGGGCGATACTTTCCTCAAGCTGCGCAACGTTGGCCAGGTATTCGCCAACGCCCGTCACATGCAGTCGCGCCATCAGCTCTTTGATACCGGCCTCGGCTCACTGGTGAGACGGATAGACTATCGGGAATCCGGGGGGGCCTGCCTCCTCGGGGTGAATGGCGATGTTATCATAGCTCACGGACGGAGCCAGGCCAAGGCCATAAGGAACGCCATCGGTCTCGCCAAGCAGAGCGTTGATAGTGCCGTCTGCCAGATAATAAAGGACCAACAGAGCCAGCTTGCTGCATCGGAGTAGCAAGCGGACGCCACGCGTAGCCGGCGGGAACAGAGGTACCGTTATTGACAGAAGCAACCATCACAGTCAGCATCATAAATGAAAGCAGCCGCAGGGACTGCGACGCCGGCTGTGGGATGGACTGGTCTTCACCGGATGCCGTCGCCCTGGCCACCCGGCAGATTAAGGACAGGTTTGGTAACGAAGCCCGTCTGGAGTACCTCGACCTCGCGAGCGGTACTGATGACCGGCAGGTAAACGAATGGCGGGGCGCAATCCGGGAGAGAAGCCTGTCCGTGCCTCTGCTACTCATCAACGGTCGTCTCAGGATTGCCGGGCAGTTTGATATTCGCCGGATGATTGACGCCGTTGAAGCTGAAATGGAGATTGGAACATGACACCGGATGAAGACAACGTCTACGAGGTTATCATTATCGGTGGTGGCCCTGCAGGCCTGACCGCCGGACTCTACACCTCGCGTGCCAGGCTCCGCAGCCTGCTCATGGAAAAGGCACTGGTAGGCGGCCAGATTGTCAATGCCGAGCAGGTGGAGAACTTCCCCGGATTCCCGGACGGTGTCTCAGGTTCCGAGCTCGGGGAGCTGCTCCACCGGCAGGCGACCAGGTTCGGACTGGAGACACTTTACACCGAGGTCTGTGGGCTTGAACTACAGGAAGACCGGAAACTGGTCAGGACTGCCGAGGGTGACTTCACTGCCCGGGCGTTAATCATCGCTGGCGGTTCAAGTAGACAGGAACTGGGTGTCAGCGGCGAAAAGGAGTTCATCGGCAAAGGCGTGTCTTACTGCGCCACCTGTGATGCCGCCTTCTTTCGGGAACAGCCGGTGGCCGTAGTCGGTGGCGGTGATGCCGCCATCACTGAAGCCCTGCACCTCGCCAAGTTCGCCTCCGGCGTAACCGTGATTCATCGCCGTGACCAGTTGCGTGCCAGTCGTATTCTCCAGGAGAGGGCTTTCGCGGAGCCCCTGATTGACTTCAGGTGGGACAGCGTTATCGAGCGGATTGAAGGCAAGGATTTCGTCGAGGGAGCGGTTGTGCGTAATGTGAAGACCGGTGCACAATCCATGCTGGGCGTGACCGGGGTCTTTGTATCCATCGGCTTCCGACCGGACACGGACTACCTCAAGGGGATTCTGCCCCTGGATGATATCGGTCATATCATCACCAATGAGAAGATGGAGACCGGCATATCCGGTATTCTGGCTGCCGGCGACATTCGCCACAACTCCGCCCGACAGGCAATAACGGCTGCCGGGGACGGTGCTACCGCCGCAATCTACGCCGAAAAGTATCTCACGGAACAGTAAAATAAACCTTGACCCCCTCTGCGTGGGATGAAGTATAATTGCACCATCATCACTGAGAAAGAGAGTAGATATGAAAGTTGTTTTCCTGCAGGATGTACATAATGTCGCCAGGGGCGGTGACATAAAAGATGTAGCTGATGGCTACGCGAGAAACTACCTGATACCAAAGCAGCTCGCGGCACAGGCAGACCCAAAGATGATGAACGTCATTGAGGCGCGGATAAAGGCAAGTGCCCGTATTACCGCCCAGACCGAATCGGAAATGCTCGAACTGGCCGGTTTGATAGACGGCCAGGAGATTACCCTCAAGGCCCGGGCCGGGGTGAAAGACCGCCTTTATGGTTCGGTGACGCCGGCCGACATCGCTACCGAGATTGAAAAGGCCACCAACTGTGTTATCGACAAGCGGAGAATCGAGCTGGAGAACCCCATCCGCCAACTGGGGAGATATGAAGTGCCTATAAGGCTGGCCAGGGAAATAGTACCCACGATAATACTGACAGTCGTTGAAGAGGAGTCCTGAACCGGTCTTCGGCAGATGCGGAACAAGGACCCTGCTGGAAATCCGACCATCGTTCACCGTTCCGGCGGAAGGAGAGTGCGGGGTGAGCAATGACAGACTACCCCCACATGATATTAGCGCTGAAGAGGCGGTAGGTGGCTCGCTGCTGATAGATGGCAAAGCTATCTATGAGACAGCCGTCCTGCTGCGACCGGGTGACTTCTACAGCGAGCAGAACCGAGCGGTCTACCAGGCCTGCATCTCGCTCTATGAACGCAACGAGGCCATCAACCAGATAACCGTAGCCCAGGAACTGGAGCGGCTCGGAAAGCTGGAGTCTATCGGTGGTGTTGCCTATCTCTCCCACCTGATATCTATCGTCCCTACTTCACTGGACATCGAGCACTACGCCCGGATTGTCTACCGGCTGTCAATAATGCGCCAGCTAATTACCGCCGCAGACAGTATCTCGGACATCGGCTACCAGGCAGACCCGGATATCAGTGCCGCCCTGAGCCGAGCCGAGGATGCCCTGTACAAGCTCCGTAGCGCCCGGGGCTCCACTGACTTCGTCCACATCAGACAGGTGCTGGAGAAGTACCTCGAACCCCCGCCCCAGCTGGACGACGATGTCCGGCAGCCAATTGCTCAGATAATGTCCAGCTTTCATGGTCTGGACGAGTTCCTCGATGGCTTTCAGCGCTCCGACCTTGTCATAATCGCCGGCAGACCCAGCATGGGTAAGACCAGCCTGGCGTTAAACGTCGCCCGAAATGCCGCCGTAGAACAGGGCGCCTGCGTGGCCCTCTTCAGCCTGGAAATGGCAAATGAGGCGCTGGCCCAGCGCCTGGTGGCCAGCGAGTCCGGCATCAATCTCAGGAAGCTGCGTTTTGAACATCAGTTGGAGGCGGACGAGAGAAGATTATTCAGCGCTATCGGCGTTCTCTCCGAGGCACCGATATATGTTGACGATTCCCCGATGCTTCGGGTGATGGAGATGCGCAGCAAGGCCCGGCGCCTCTATTATGAGCGTGGCATTGACCTTATCATAGTTGATTATCTCCAGCTGATGCAGGGAGAGAGCAGGGGAGAGAACCGCGTCCAGGAAATCAGCTACATCACCCGCTCCCTTAAAGCACTGGCCCGTGAACTCAACGTGCCGGTGATAGCGGTATCCCAGCTAAGCCGGGCGGTCGAAGGTCGGACGAGCCACCGCCCCCAACTTTCCGACCTCAGGGAAAGCGGCAGCATCGAACAGGACGCCGACGTCGTCCTCTTCATCTACCGCGACGAGTACTACTACCCCACCGAGGAAGACTGGCTGGTGCAGTACCCGGACAAGGACTATCCCGAAGGCATCGCCCAGATTATCGTTGCCAAGCACCGCAACGGCCCTACCGGCGACCTGAGCCTGCGCTTCGTTCCGAGATTAGCCAAGTTCGAGAACATCGCCAGCCAGGAACCGAGCTTGCTATGAAGCAGTTCAATGGCTTCCCGGCCAGGATGGAGTTCACCCCGGTCCCCAACGTCTTCATAAACCGGCTTGTCCCGCAAATCAGGGACATCGTCGAGCTGAAGGTGACACTGCACCTCTTCTCAGTAATCTACCGCAAACGCGGCTCTCCCCGTTTTGCCGCTTACCGGGAGCTTCTGGGTGATGCCGGCTTCATGAGCGGGCTCAAGGAGGAAGGGAAATCACCTGAAGAGGTACTTAGACGCGGCCTTGACATGGCAGTAGACCGCAGTACAATTCTCCGAATGATACTCAGCAAAGACGGTATTTCAGAAGAAGTGTATTTCCTTAACACCGAGTCCGATAGACGGTCTCTGGCCAGAATCCAGAGTGGGGAGCTTACTATCGCTGGGCTGAAAGCCCCCGGAAAGGCAGCCGGTACTGGAGTGGAGGAAACACCCAATATCTTCACCCTCTACGAGCAGAACATCGGCATGCTGACCCCCATGATTGCCGAGGAACTGCGCGAAGCCGAGGAACAATACCCCGGAGAATGGATTGAGGACGCTATCAGGGAAGCCGTCAGCCTGAACAAGCGGAACTGGCGCTACATCGTCCGCATACTGGAGCGCTGGACAACCGATGGCAGGAAGGAAGACACGCAGCGGGGAGCAGGAAAAACAGACCCGGATAAGTTCATCAAGGGTAAATACGGACACATGGTCCGACGCTAAGGCCTGTCTCCCGATAGGGAGACACAATAGTATATCCCGACCCTATTCTGAAGTGAAGGAAAACAGCAATAGTGGCCCTGGAGCATATCGGTGACATACTGAGAAAACAAGCCCTGGCAGACATGCCAGGGCCACAGGCAGACGCACCATCCGGTGAGGAACCGGAGGACGCACCCGCCGGACCGGTATGCCCCATCTGTAATGGGGCCAGGTTCCTCCATCCCCTTCTGCCAACGGGAAAGCCGGACTACAGCCGTGTTATTCCCTGCCGGTGTGTCCGGCAGGACCAGGAAGGGAAACGCCAGTCCCGCCTGCAAAAGTACAGCAACCTCGGCCCGCTCACCCGTCTGACCTTTGACACTATCATCCCCGAAGGCAGGAACGAGGATATCAACAACCGGCAGCATTTCGGTCGGGCGCTTGCTGCAGCAAGGACATTTGCCGATAACCCGGAGGGGTGGCTTGTCCTCGCCGGTCCCAGCGGCAACGGCAAGACTCATCTCGCCGCCGCCATCGCCAACTACCGCATCGTCAGAGACCAGCCGGCCTTCTATATCACCACCCCGGACCTCCTTGACCACCTCCGCTCCAGCTTCAGCCCGGACAGCGACATGCCCTACGACGAGTTCTTCGAGCAGGTCCGCAATACCCCGCTGCTCGTCCTGGACGACTTCGGGGCGCAGTCCGGCACCCCCTGGGCTACGGAGAAGCTGGAGCAGCTTATCAACCACCGCTTCAACAACCGACTGCCCACCGTGGTCGTCACCATGATTCCGCCGGAGGAACTCGATGAGAGAATGCGCACCCGCCTCACGGACCCGGAGTTCTGCCAGGTACATATTGTCGGCACCAGGCAGTCAGCCTTGTCCACTTCAAGCTGGGACCCCGAGTTTGAGCTACAAAAGAAGATGACCTTTGACAGCTTCGACTGGAAACGGGTCAACCTGCCCCTCGAACAGCGCCAGAACCTGGAGATGGCATTTCGCCTCGCTGTGGACTTCGCCAAATCACCGGACGGCTGGCTGGTATTCCAGGGCATCAACGGCTGCGGCAAGACACACCTTGCAGCCGCGATTGCCAACTATCGCTACCAGCATGGCAAACCGGCCCTCTTCGTTGTCGTGCCGGACTTCCTCGACCACCTTCGTTCCACCTTCAGTCCGGACAGTAAAACGTCCTATGATGGGCTCTTCGAAGGCGTCAAGAGCACCCCGTTGCTTATACTTGACGACTTCGGCGAGCAGACAACTACCCCCTGGGCAGAGGAGAAGCTGTACCAGGTAATCAACCACCGCTACAACGCACGGCTGGCAACGGTGATTACCACTTCCTGCTCACTGGAGGAAATCGAGAACCGCGTCAGTTCCAGACTGGCTGACCCCAAGATAAGCGTGCTCTTTAACATCACGGCACCGGACTACCGTGGCGATGCCACCAGCCACAGAAGAGCACCCCGCCGCAGCAGAAGCCGCTAGGCCTTCGCCGGTATTTACACAACCGGGGCATCCGTAGTAAAATAGGCTTCTGCAGAACGGAGAGGGAATTTGGGGACGATAGACCTTCCTGTTCTGGTACTGAACCAGAACTACGAACCACTGAATATCTGCCGCGCGCGACGGGCGATAGTGTTACTCTACCAGAGTAAGGCTGAGATGCTGGAGAACGGCGTCGGTCTAATATACACGGCTACTCGCGAGTTCCCGGTACCTTCAGTCATCCGCCTGCCCTATCTGGTGAAACGCCCTTTCCGGGTCAGCAGGAGACTTACCCGGCTGGAGGTCTTCAACCGCGACCACTATTCGTGCCAGTATTGCGGCAAGGAAACCCGGCAGCTAACCCTGGACCACATTATCCCCCGCTTTCGGGGCGGCCCGCACACCTGGGAGAACCTGGTAAGTGCTTGCGTACCCTGCAATCGGCGTAAAGCCGGAAAAACCCTGGTAGAAGCGGGAATGAAACTGCTCCATCCGCCTACCACACCGCGGGGCAACCGCTATTCCTACATCCCATCGCACTACCTGGAGACCCGGGAGGAATGGCAGAGATACCTCCCCCATTAGCAGTAGACGGAAGACACCTACCTATCGCATCCCATTCAGGCACGAACTAGGGAAATCCACCCTTCAGGCCCCATCTGATGCAGGACTGTCACAGCCCTTGCGTCACCGGCCCCTCCTCTGTCTCCTGCCTGGCCTGGGTGCTGGTCTGCTCTCAATATCTTCGTTAAGGGATATCTCGCTGAGCGGTAGCTCAACGCTCACGTTGCTCTCCAGCTCTACCAGTACCGTCTCCTTCAGCGGATTTGTACCCAGAACCCTGGCTGTCCCCATGGCAGTGGTCACGTGCCGACCTTCTCTGGGCATCTTTTCCCTCATGCTGCGGTACTGCTGATTCTCGTAGGCCAGGCAGCACAGGAGGCGGCCGCAGACACCTGATATCTTCATCGGATTCAGTGGTAGATTCTGCTCTTTCGCCATCCGGATGGAGATGGGCGTAAACTCGGAAAGGAAACTGGCACAACACAGGGGACGACCACACCGCCCGAAGCCGCCCAGGAGCTTGGCTTCGTCCCGCGCCCCCACCTGACGCAGTTCCACGCGTATCTTGAAGCGTCCCGCCAGTTCTCGTACCAGTTCGCGGAAGTCCACCCTCTCCTCGGCACTGAAGAAGAAGGTAAGGTGCCGGCCATCAAGGCTGTACTCTGCGGAAAGCAACTTCATCGGCAGGTTCATCTCTGCAACCAACTGGCTGCACTCCTCCATTACCTCCCTTTCTTTCTCCTCATATTGCTCGGCGTGGTTGATTTCGTCAGGCTCCGCCTTGCGCACTACGGGCTTCAGTGGCTTGACCACTTCGCTGGCATCAACCTCCCTGGAGGCGATGGCCACACGCCCGACCTCCAGACCGCGCGTCGTCTCGACCACCACACGGTCATCCACTTCGAGGTCAATACCGTTGGGGTCGAAGTAATAGATTTTACCCGCTATCTTGAACCGTATACCAACAATTTCAGCCATAGTCTACCTCTAGCTAGCCGCCGGATTCGCTATTCCAGCTCCCTCCGGAATGCTCAGCATCAATACTTCCAGCACGAGTTGAGGATTGGCATTCAGCCTGAGTTGCTCGCTGGCCGACCGAATATCCTCAATAAAAACCCTTACCTGGGCCAGACTGTATCTACCTGTCATTTCGGTCAGGACAGGCAGGCGGTCAACGTTGACAACCGCATCACCGCATCCCACGTTCACCAGCAGCAGGTCGCGCCACCAATCCAACCAGAGGTCAAGCTGCTCCTGGACCTCCCTGCGATTCCGCCTGAACCTGCCTGCCAGCCGGGCAGCGTAGCTAAAGCGGTCCTCATAGCCGGCATCGATAACTGCCAGCATCCCTTCCAGCCACTCGTCACGCTGCTGGAGCAGGCTGCCTTCGCTCGCGGCCGATATGGCCCACCCCAGGTGTCCGCCGGCAAGCCTGGACAGAAGCCTGGCCCTCTCCGGCTCTACACTCCACCGGGAAGCAAGCGCGGCCTCTATCTCGCCAGTCCCCATTGGCCTCAGCTCCACCCGCTGGCACCGGGAGACAACCGTGACCGGCAGCATACCCTCGTTAGTCGTCAGCAGTACGAAGACCACATTGCCCTCGGGCTCCTCCAGCGTCTTAAGCAAACGATTGGCCGCCCCTATCGAGAGGAACTCGGCACCATCGATAACAAAGACCTTGCACCTGCCCTCAAACGGCGGCAGACTCACCGAGTGCAGAATCTGGTCAATCTGCTCCACGCCAATCTTTGTCCGTATCCCTTTCCCCGCAATCTCATCTTCACCGTTCTCCTCGCCACCGATATCGGTCAGACTGGTCATACTTATATCGGCGTGCTTCCCCTCGGTGATTCGCCGGCAGGAGTCACACTCGCCGCAGGGAGGCTCACTACCTTCGCAGTTCACCGCGCGGGCCAGGTCCATCGCCAGAGTCATCTTGCCAACATGTGCCGGCCCAACCACAAGATAGGCATGGGACAGCGTCCCTGCTGCCAGGCTGCGCTGGAGCAGGGATACCGCTCTATCCTGTCCCACTATGCTCCACACGGCATTGTCCCCCTACACCACGTCCAGTCGGGTCAGGTCTTCCAGCGTTTCGCGCCGTCGGATGAGGCGCGCCTTGCTCTCCCTGACCATGATTACGGCGGGTTTGAATGAGGCGTTGTAGTTCATCGCCTCGGTAAGGCAGTAGGCACCGCAGCCCGCCACGGCGATGATGTCACCGGCGGTAACCGGCGGCAGGCCAATATCCCATATCAGTATGTCTCCGGACTCGCAGAACTTACCCGCAATGGTGACCTTCTCCGATTCTTCTTCCCTCATCTTGTTGGCGACCACCGCTTCGTGCCGGGCACCATAGAGCGCCGGGCGGATATTGTCCGCCATGCCGCCGTCAACCGAGACGTAGCGCCTGACATTCGGTATGTCCTTAACCACACCGGCGGTGTAGAGCGCAACACCGGCCTGCGCCACCAGAGACCTTCCCGGCTCGACCACCAGCCGCGGCGTTTCCAGTTCCAGCTCACGGCATCCGTCAATAACAGAGGATGTTATCGCCTCGGCAAAAACGGAAATCGGTGTTGCCGGAGAGTCCAGGGTATACCGGACGCCAAAACCCCCGCCGACACTTAACTCCTTAAGCTCGAACCCGTGTTTGCGCTTCATCTCGGCGGCAAGACCCAGAATAGCCCGGATGGATTCCCGGTATGGCTCTACCTCCGAGATGAGGGAACCGATGTGGAAATGCAGCCCGACAAGGTTCACTCCCGGCATGGACATTGCCTGAACCACCGCCTTTTCACCATCTATCAAGGGGACACCGAACTTGCTGTCGATGATGCCGGTGCTGAGGTATTTATGGGTATGTGGGTCCACCCCCGGAGTCAACCGCAGTAGTATCTCCGGCGTATAGTCGAGTCCCTGCACTAGCTCACCGAGTAGTGTTAGCTCATGGAAGTTGTCCACGACGAGTCGGCAAATCCTCGACTCTAAAGCCAGCTTTATCTCTTCCGACGACTTGTTGTTACCGGCGAAGTAGACCCTGTTCATCGGAAAGCCTGCCGACCGGGCAATACCAAGCTCGCCGCCCGAGACCACATCAAGCCCCAGACCTTCTTCGACGAGGAGGAGCAGCAGGGCTTTGTTTATGAAGGCTTTGCAGGAGTATGCAACGACAATATCAGGGTAGCGCCCGCCGAACTCGTCTTTGAATTCACGGCACTTGGCACGGAGCGCGGCTTCGTCAAACAGGTACAGGGGCGTACCGAACTCGGCCGCCAGCGCTACGGTATCGCAGCCGCCAATAACGAGGTGGCCCTGTTGATTAACCTCACTCCCCGGTGGGAACAAGGGAAGTCTATCTACCATTACCAAAGGTCCTCCTGAAACCAGAATCACGGGATGCCCGGGCCATCCGGACTAGGCGCACTTTGCCTTGTTCATCTCCCGCAACTCCAGCAGGATTTCCCTGAGCAGCATAAGCTCAAGCCGGCGCGACTCTACCGTGCTCGCCAGCTTGGCCCATTTCCTGGGGTCATCCGCCGGGATGTAGCTCTCCAGCAAATCAATAACGTCTTTTGCCACCGGTCTCTCCTTTTCTGGCAACCGCCGCCCCGTTAACCAGCACTAATAGATGAAGACAATCCCCACCGATATGCCGCCCGGGACCGTTGATGGGTCCATCGTCCGGTAGATGGGATATATCGTCCAGCCCACCCGGTTCACCAGGTCGATAGCGTCGATGCTCACGCCCTCCATGGAAGGGCGCGCCATCAGTATGTGCGGGCAGCGACCGCTGTCAAGCATCTGGCACAGGCCACCGTTACACATTGTATCCCGGCAGCCACCGGCACCGAAACCAAGGGTAAAACGGTAGCCATCGGCAAATCCTGCCCTCTCAATCTTGGCGGCAATCTCGTCGGTCTTCCTCTGGTGCTGTCTCCCGTGAGGGTAGTACCGGTTGAAATCGGTAAAATCCTCAGCAGGTGTATCATGCTTGAACAGGACCGCCCACTGGTACCGACCCAGTGCCTGCCGCATGAACTCCGGCTCAGGCGTATGGGGCGGGCAGTACCCGCACCGATTGTAGTTGGGACAGGGAGGTATCATGCATTTGAGCCGCACGCGCTCGTCCACTCTGACCCACTCTGCCGGTATGACCTTCGCATCCGTCGCACCAAGCTCCAGTGCCAACTGACGATACCCCTCCAGGTCGGCCCTCAGGGTCTCTTCATCAACCTCACTGGGAAACGCGCGTGCTATTTTCCGCTCTTCGGCCACTTTCCTCCCCTCCTGCAACCTGCTCGCTTGCGAGCAGGCCTCCACCATAATATTAGTCCAGTGATGCTACCAAGTCAATTTGGTGGAATCATGGCAATTGACAGAACCTGACAACGTCATTCCTTGTGATAATAGAAAAAGGTTTCCTCAGCGATTGCTGAGGAAACCTTCACAATCAGTCCGGTGTTATTCTAAGGCTTCCCGCCGGCCACCCAACTTCAACCACCATCACCTTCCGGCGGGAAGCCGACCTCAGGGAGTATCCCGTACCTCTCTACAACCACACCCTTCAAGCTGCCACACCAGAGGACCCTTTGTTGCCAACCTCCGCCATCTCCCTGTGGTTAACTCTATTCTAGACCCACGGGTGAGCGCCGAATATGATTCAAGTCACATTCCACCAATTCGTTAAGACCCTTGACGCTGCATAGCAGTATTGCTAATATCAGGTACACCGGTGGACCCGGACAGCAAGGAGGCGCTGGATGTCTTTCACCGAGAAGCTGAATAACGCGGTAGAACGGAACAACAGCCTGGTCTGCATCGGGCTTGACCCCGACCCCAAGCACATGCCGGAGAACATCAGTGTGTCCGATTTCAACCGGGCGATTGTTGATGCCACGTCCGACCTGGTCTGTGCCTACAAGCCCAACCTTGCCTTCTACGAAGCCCTGGGAGAAGCGGGGCAGGAAGCCCTCAGGGAGACTCTGAAACACATCCCGGAAGATATACCTGTCATAGCCGATGCCAAGCGGAACGACATCGGCAATACCGCCGCCGCCTACGCTCGCGCCATATTCGATAACCTCGGTTTCGACGCTATGACGGTGAACCCGTACCTGGGATTTGATTCCGTGGAGCCTTTCACTTCATACCAGGACCGGGGGATATTCATCCTTTGCCGCACTTCAAATCCAGGCGCGGCCGATTTCCAGGACCTGCGCTGCCGGTACGGTAGAGACTACCTTCCCCTGTATCAAATCGTAGCCCTCAAGGCCGCAGAGTGGAACACACACGGCAACATCGGGCTGGTGGTCGGCGCTACCTATCCCGGCGAGCTGGGCATAATCCGAAAGAGCCACCCGGATATGCTCTTCCTCGTTCCCGGTATCGGTGCCCAGGGTGGCGACGTGGCGCAGTCGGTCCACCAGGGAGTGAACGCACAGGGTAGAGGAATGGTCATCAATTCGTCACGGCAGGTCCTCTACGCATCGCTGGGTAAGGACTTCGACACCGCGGCCCGAAACGCCGCCGCAACCCTGCGCGACGAGATAAACCAGCACCGGCCCACCCTTCCAGCGTGATAGCCAATGGTTACCGAGATAAGACTGGGCGACGTCGTTCGCCTCAAGAAGAAGCACCCCTGCGGTAGCGATGAATGGCAGGTAGTCAGACTCGGGGCCGATATCGGCATCCGCTGCCAGGGCTGTCAGCGTCGGGTACTCCTGCCACGCAGTGTCTTCGAGCGCAGAATCAGGGCCTTTGTGTCCCGGGGACCTGAAGATGAAGACAAACAGCGTACTGGTTGAAATCCAGTTGAAGTCCGTACCTGCTTCCCGATGAAGACAGGCGTCTTTCAGTGGACAGTTGCCGAGTTGAAGGCAGTGGACGGCGTCAGCCTGCGGATACGGAAGGACGATACCCCCGCAGCGCTGTTCCAATGAATGCCACCAGCCGCTCTCTCTCCTCCGGTACCTCAGGCAATCGTTCATACGCTTTCAGTAGTTTCCAGTCTTCCAACTCATCCAGTAAAAAAGGCTGAAGCCGGCGGTACTGTTTCACGTAAGTCGACCATAATAATTTATGGACCACTTTAGCCAGTAGACGTATAACGATATTCAAATCCATTGGGAGAATAGCCATCGTTGACAGTAACCACGTCCGGGCAACATCGGCCAGCGGGTTCCCTCTCTTCGCATCCACCCAGTCGATAATCACCGGTCCGCGCGGCGACATGATGATATTCCCCGGATGGAAATCACTGTGGCAGATAGCGTTTCCGTCCGGAAGCCTTCGCAGGGTTCCAAGTAAAGCGTCTTTCACCGCCGGCGGCAGCCTTGCATCATTATGTACCCTGGTCTGGATAATATCCCGTTGGGAAGGGAGTGCCTCCGTTTCATGGGAATGCACCTGTATGTGCAACTCTGCCAGCACTCGCGCCAAATGCGTAATTTCCCAAGGTTGTTTCTCGATTATGCCTAACATAGAAGGTCCGGTGATGCGCTCCAGGACGATACCCCGTCGCCCTTCAACCTCCACCAATCCTTCAACAGCAGGAACCGGCAGTCCGGCATTAAAAGCCGCCTGTATGACCGGCATTTCTTTTTCAGCGTCCCGCTCAAACCCCTCCCGCAGCAGTTTCACCACCTGTTCATCCTTCCAGGCGTATACCTCCGCCCTCCTTCCCGTCCCAATGAGCGGTCCAAGTCTGCTGTCGGACATCTTTCTGACTTCTTTGCTACTGCCCAACCGTCACCGCCGTATACCTGGTTAATAGGTCTCACATTATAACACCCACGTTACAGTCAATCCAGTCACAGGTGCGACATAAATACCCGATGGCATTAGAAGACTATCACGAACACGGCTTGACAGACACCGTGCCAGCCACGTAAAGTTCACTCAAGACCCGAAGAGAGTATGGCGCTGCACTGGTATCGGGAGGTGGACGATGCTACCGCAATTCGTAGAGGGAACTCCGCTGCTGGAAGCCGCCTGGGCAGTCGGGATATTCGCACTGTCCGTCCTGGTAGCCTGGCTGGTACTCCTGCTGATGAGGCGCGTCGAGCAAAGGCAGAAGGCTCACCGTAGGACTAACATCCTGCCCCGGCTGGTGGGCAACCTTGCCCGGAGCGTCTTCCTGCTGATAGTGTGCGAGGGTCTCATCCTGGCGCTGGCCGCACCCACCTACCTCGTCGGATGGCATGTCGTGCTGAAAAATGCCAGTATCGCCGTACTGATTACTTTCGGGTTTTTCGGGCTGGCACGGGTCATTGCGGCCTTTCTGGAGTGGTCACTGAGGTCTCGTGGAGTACGCAGGAAGGCGCTTGTCGACGAAGGTCTTATCCGTTTCCTGCGTCGCATAGTGCTCCTGATAGTCTACCTGCTTGGCGGTCTGGTCCTGCTGCAGTACCTGAAAATCGATATCACGCCGCTCATCGCCGGTCTCGGTATCGGCGGTCTGGCCGTGGCCCTGGCGCTGCAACCTACGCTGGGCAACTTCTTCGCCGGGACACAGATTGTCACCGACCGGGTGGTCCGCGTCGGCGACTACATTGAGCTGAACGACGGCACCAGGGGGTACGTTACCGATGTCGGCTGGCGCAGCACCCGCATCCGCACCCCGTTCAACAACCTGGTCATAATCCCGAACTCCAACCTGGCGAATAGCATCATCACCAACTACTACGGGCCGAGCATGGAAATCGGCGTAATTGTCAACTGCGGTATCAGCTATGATTCTGACCTTGCCCACGTGGAGCGCGTGGCCATCGAAGTGTGCCGGGAAGTCATCAACGACCTTGACGAAGCGGTCAAGACCTTCGAGCCGTGGTTCGGTTTCGAGGACTTCGGCGACTCCAACATCAACTTCTGGCTCTGGCTCCAGGCCGTGGACCGAATTGCGTCTTTCCGGGTGAAGAGCGAGCTAATCAAGCGCCTCCACGCCCGCCTGCGCAAAGAAGGTATCACCATCAACTATCCCGTCCGCCGGCTGGTCTACGACGATGCTGAAGCACACCTTCCTCCGTCCCTACGCAGTCCGCGTGACAGGCCGGAGCAGCAGTGACCCCATGTCATTGCGAGCTGGGACTCTGAGCGAAGTTAAGAGACACCGAAGCAATCTCAAGATTATAGTAACCTCACCCCCTTAATCCTGGGAAGAATCCCTGATTCTTCAGGGGAAGTAAAAGAAAAGAGGGAGCGCCCCTCAGAAGGGGCGCTCCCTCTTAGACGCCCCGACTATATGCTATTTCTATCCCTTACTCCTTTTCTTTCTTGGCTTTCTTGGTTTCCGCCTTGGCTCTCTTCTTCTCTATCTTGGCCTGCGCGGCTGCTTCGGCAACCCCAATAGAGGGCGTGCGGGTGGGTACCTCTCCTCCCGGAGCAGGGGGCTCCGGTTTCTTGCGGCGCATCTTATCAATCAGTATCATCGCCAGGTGTCGCCCGAAATAGCCTACGAACCCGGCCGCGAAGACAATCCCTATCCACTTGAGCACCTCAATTGCCGTGTTATTCATGCCATCCCCCTCAGCACCTCTTCCAGTACCTTCCGCCACTCATTGTCCCGTCTCCGCCGGTTGATGCCCACCTGTAACCTGTCCACCCTTACCCCACCCCTGGTGAGGTGCTGCAGCTTCTGCTTGTCGAACCGCAGCCCTTCCACCGGGCGCAGCACTATTTCCCCGCCCTCGGCGGTGACGGACCCGACGAATGCCTTTGCTGCCAGCACCTTCATTTTCAGCACGTAGAGCAGGTTTTCCACCTCCGGCGGCAGCGACCCGAACCGGTCGGTAAACTCCCGCACCATGCCGTCCACCTGCTCCGTCCGGTCCAGCTTCACCATGTCCTGGTAAAGCCCCAGTCGGGTGATAAGGTCGGAGACATACTCCTCCGGGATAAAGGCCGGCAGGGGCAGGTCAATCGCCGGTGGCGGCAGGTTTGCCGGTGTCAGTTCCGGCTCCGGCACACCCGCCTGCTTCGCCTTCTGCTTCTCGACAGCCGCCGCCAGCAACTGGCAGTAAAGGCTGAAACCCACCGCCGTGATGTGACCGCTCTGCCTCGTGCCCAGCAGGCTCCCCGCCCCCCTTATCTCAAGGTCCTTCATGGCAATGCCGAAACCCGCCCCGAGCTCGGTCGCCTCGTATATCGTCCGCAGCCGCTTCTCCGCCACCGGGGTCAGGTGCTGGCCCTTGTCGAACAGGAAGTAGGCGTACGCCAGCCTGGCACCGCGCCCAACTCTGCCACGCAGTTGATAAAGCTGTGTCAGGCCGAATTTATCAGCCCGGTTCACAATCAGGGTGTTCACGTTGGGCATGTCCAGCCCCGATTCGATAATCGTTGTGCAGAGCAGGACGTCAAACTTGCCCTGGACGAACTCGGTGGTCACCCGTTCCAGCTCGTGCTCCGGCATCTGGCCGTGGGCAATGGCTATCCTTGCTTCGGGTACAATCGCTTCCAGCCTGCTGGCGACAAACGGGATGGACTGCACCCGGTTATGCACGAAGAACACCTGGCCATTCCTCTCCATCTCACGCAATATCGCCTCGCGTATCACGCGCTCGTCGTATTCGGCAACGTAGGTCTTGATTGGCAGGCGCTCTTCGGGAGGGGTCTCCATGGTGCTCATGTCCCTCACGCCGGTCAGCGCCATGTGCAGCGTACGTGGAATGGGGGTGGCGCTCAGGGTCAGCACATCCACCTCCTGCCTCATCTGCTTCAGGTACTCCTTGTGGCCAACGCCGAAGCGCTGCTCTTCATCGATTATCAGCAGTCCCAGGTCGCGGAACATGATGTCTTTCTGGATTAGACGGTGCGTACCGATGCAGATGTCCACACGGCCGCTTGCCAGCCCTTCGAGGACTGCCTGCTGCTCCCGTTGCGACCGGAACCGGCTCAATACCTCCACAACCGCCGGAAAGGCCTCCAGCCTCTCCCGGAAAGTGGAATAGTGCTGCTGGGCGAGCACCGTGGTCGGCACGAGCACCGCCACCTGCTTGCCGTCGAGCACCGCCTTGAAGGCAGCCCTGAGGGCTACCTCGGTCTTGCCATAACCGACATCACCACAGACCAGCCGGTCCATCGGCTTGGTCCCTTCCATGTCCGCCTTGACGTGCGTCTGTACCTCTATCTGGTCCGGAGTCTCAACGTAGGGGAACGATGCCTCCATTTCCCGCTGCCAGACCGTATCCGGAGAAAAAGCATAACCTGTTACCACCTCCCGCGAAGCGTAAAGAGCCAGCAGTTCCTCGGCCATTTTCTCCACCGACTCCTTGACGCGCTGCTTGGTCCTCGTCCATTCCTGGGTGCCGAGTCGATTCAGCACCGGTGCCTGCTCTCCTCTGCCACCGATATAGCGGCTGACCCTCTCAATCTGGTCCGATGGTACGTAGAGTCGGTCACCGGCCGCGTAGCGCAGGACGAGAAACTCCTTCTCTCCGTGCTCGGTACGCATTGTCCGGAAGCCGGTCAACTGGGCAATGCCATGCTCGATATGCACCACGTAGTCGCCCGGCTTCATATCGAGCACCAGCTTACGACGCGGCACCGGACGCCTCCTGAGCAGCCGCTGCTCCTTGATGAAGCCAAATATCTCCGCGTCCGTGAGCAGGTACGTCTCGTCGTCCATTACCCAGCCGCCCGCCAGTAACCCCTGAAGCAGGGTCACCGAGCCCGCGGGAGGCACATCCCGTAGCTCACCGAGAGGCGGCGCGATGATGTCCTGTTCTTCAAGCAGCTCCGATAGCCTGCTCGCCTGGTGGCTGACCAGGACCACTCGCTTCCCCTGCCTCACCATCTGCCTGACCCGTTCGAGGAACGCCGGTAGCTGGCCGGCATAGCTGGGAGCGGTGGCAAACCTTAACTGGCGGTGTTGTTCGTCTTCGGGGACGCCCCATGACGTGAGTACCAGCCGCTGTTTTGCTTCGACCTGTTCCCTCATCTCATCCCAGGTGAAATACGGTCTCGGGAAGCTCTCCGGCAACTCACCACGCTCACGCTTGGCGGTGCGCAGCTCCTCTGCCTTGGTATCCAGGTCTGCCGCCGCCATCTCGATGCTCCGCGGTTCATCGAGTAGCAGCAGAGCGTCCTCAGGAAGGTAGTCGAGAATGCTGTCCCTGCCGAACAGCGGGGCGTAGAAACGCAGATTTGCCGGTCTCTGCCTGCTGGTGAGCATTGTCAGCTCCTGCTCGAACTGCTGCCTGGCTTCATCACTGCATCCGGCCAGGTCGATACCCCGCAGGAAGGACTCCAGTTCCGCCTGGTTGCTAAGCAGGGGAGCCAGCAGCTCGGTGGCCGGTCCAACAGTAACCGAGGGACTCTCTCTCTGCGACCGCTGTGTGGCCGGGTCAAACAGCCTGATACTCTCCACGGTATTGCCGAAGAATTCGAGCCGGGCCGGCATTTCACTGGTCGGGGGGAAAACATCGATAATACCCCCATGATGGCTGGCAGTGCCCGGTACCTCGACAATGCTCTCTATCCGGTAGCCCATCGCATCCCAGCGTTCCAGCAGACGGAGGGGCTCAATCTCCATTCCCACCTCTACCTGGTGGAATGTTCCGGCAAATTCGTCACGCGCAGTCGTCTTTTGCACGAACGCTGCCGCGGAAGCGATAATCATCGGCGGACCTGCCCGGGACCGGCCCTCTCCCACCAGTGCGGAGAGGACTTCCAGCCTTTCCTGCTCTGTCGGGCTGTCTGAGGTAAGGCGCTCATAGGGCTGGGTATCCGGCTCAGGGAAGAGCCTTACGCCGCCGGAACCGCACCATGTAAGAAGCTGTTCGTAGAGCTTCCTGCCATTCTCCGGCTGCGCCGTTACCACCATGACCGGCCGCTGCAACTCGCGGTAGAGGGCGGCAATCAGGTATGGTTTGGCGGCATCAAGCACAGATACTGTTGTGCTGCCGTTCCGCCGCTCCAGTTCTTCCACGAGCCTCTGGTAGCCCGGTATTTCGCCGATTAGGTGCAGCAGTTGGCCGAGGTTCAGTTCCTCCATTTAGCTCCCCAAATACTTCTGGGGCTAGCCGTATCGGACTAGCCCTTAACAAAAGGAATTGTAGCACGACCATGCGAGCCTGACAAACGGTATCGCCTGTGTTACAGTGCTAGTACTCAGTTGCAGAAATACCAGTTAGCATGTTCCGTGGGGTGAGACCCTTCGCTACGCTCAGGGTGACACGCCTTTGACATGTCATTGCGAGTTTACCTGCTGGCTTGTCCAGCAGACCGAAGCAATCTGAATGTTGCACGGATTTGTGCAACCAGGCAGATTCTGCCATACCAGCGTCAGTAGTGGTTCAGTCCCGTCTCAGCAGGACCAGCGCCAGCCCCAGTGCCAGTGCCGTCGCTATCGGGGTCAACAGGAGACCCGTCCCGACCCCAACCAGCTCTGCCACCCAGCCCATTACCGGTGCCCCGATGGCTACCCCGGCGGTAAGCAGGGCATGGAACATACCGGTGGCCATACCGCGCTCCTCGTGTCCACTGTGGTCTGCGACCAGCGCCGAAACCGATGGGAAGAGCAGTCCGTAGGCAGCCCCGTACAGCGCCATGATTACCGCCAGCATCGGGAACGTGGTCTGGGCAGGCAGCAGCACCAGCGAGACCACGCCCAGGCTCAGACCGGCAATTACCGGCCACCTCCGTCCTATCCGGTCGGACAATGCCCCGCTGGGAAACTGAACCAGGATAAAGACCACCGAGAACGTGGCCAGCAGCATCCCCATGTGGAAGGCTTCCATCCCTGCACCGCTCAGGTGGATTGGCAGCAGTGTTACCACGCCACCGAAGCTGAAGTACTGCGCAAAGATGGCGGCATAGGCAACCAGCAGCCCCTGCCTCCGGAAGAGCACCTTGATACTACTGAAACCCCCACCACGCTGAGTCTGTTCCGCCGGCACCACTCTCTGGCCCCCGCCCGGCAGCAGACAGCCCAGGCCGGCACCCACAACCAGCATCGCCGACCCGAAAAAGAAAAGCCACTGATAGCCCAGCCGCGAGACAATTACCCCACTCAGCCCGAACCCTACCAGGTTGGCCACCGCTATGGACATACCATAAATGCCCATCGCCCGTCCTTCTCTTTCCTTAGAGGAAAAGGCGGCAATGGCGGACATCGTGGCCGGTCCGGCAATGGCTCCCGTTATCCCGTGAAAGACCCTCACCAGCGCCAGGTGCAGCGGCGAACGGCACAATACGTAGAGGACCATCCCCAAGGCATCACCGACCAGCCCGGCAATCAGGGGGAACTTGTGGCCCACCCTGTCGATAAGCCTGCCAAAGAAAATGTTCGCCGGGGTGTTTATTATTGAATAGAGGCCGATTATCAGCCCCGTAATCCCCACTCCCGCACCAAGTTCGGCGGCATAGAGGGCCATAATCGGAACCAGCAGAGTGGTGTCAAGAAAGCCAATGAAGGTAACCGAGGTTATAATCGGCAGCACGCGGCGGGTTTGGACGGATTCCGTAATGCTCATGCTCAGTCAATCGTAGCAAAATCGCTCCTTCCTTTCAATCTGGGTGTCACCTGTGACACACGCCCTATGCTATAATGGGTTCAATCTGGAGAGGACAGCATATTGTGACCGGAAAGCGAAAGAGCCGTTCAGCCTACCACCGGATAGTGGCCAAGCTCGGGACCAGCCTGCTTACCGGTGGTGGCAGTCACCTGGACCGGGAGGTGATGTCCGGTCTTGTCAATCAGATAGTCGGACTGCACAAAGAGGGACGCGAGTTGCTGGTCGTTTCCTCCGGAGCAATTGCCGCCGGCCGGAACAAGCTCGGCCTGACCAGGAAGGTGCGCGGGATTCCCTACCGGCAGGTGCTCGCTGCCGCCGGCCAGATTCGCCTGATGAACATCTACGAGCAGCTCTTCGGGGAGAACGATATTACCATCGCCCAGGCGCTGCTCACCCGGGCCGATATTGCCGACCGCGCCGGCTATCTCAATACCCGCAACACCCTTCTGGCCCTGCTGGAACTGAGGGTAATATGTATTGCCAATGAGAACGACGTCGTTGCTACCGACGAAATCCAGGAAACCAAGTTCGGCGACAACGATAACCTCTCGGCAATGGTGGCCAACCTGATTGATGCCGACCTGCTGCTGCTACTGACGGATACCGGCGGACTGTATACCGCCGACCCGCACCGCCACCCCGATGCCAGCCTGATACCGCAGGTAGACCATATAGACGCCGATATAGAGAAGCTGGCCTCGGACACCGCCGGCAGTACCGGTACCGGAGGCATGGTCACCAAGGTAGAGGCCGCCAAACTGGCGACCGCTTCAGGAGTAACCGTGATAATCGCCAATGGCCGGGAACCGGACGTCATCCCACGGGTAGCCGCCGGGGAGACCATCGGCACGCGCTTCCTGCCCACCACCAGCAAGCTGGAGAGCCGACAGCGCTGGATGCTGAGTGGTCTTTCCACCAGAGGCAGGCTGGTGGTCGATTCCGGTGCCGCCCTTGCCCTGAAGAAACACAACCGCAGCCTCCTTGCCGCCGGCATAGAGCGCACCGAGGGTAACTTCCAGAGAGGCGACATCGTTGATATCCTCGACCCCGACGGCACCCGGATTGGCTGCGGCATCGCTAACTACGCGGCGACAGATGTCGCCGTGCTCAAAGGGGCACACTCGAAGAAGATTACCAGCCTCCTCGGCTACGACTACGGCTCGGAAATTGTGCACAGGAATAACCTGGTGGTGGTGTAGGCTAAAGTGGAAACCCATCCCCCTGGCCCCCTTATCCCCTTTTGGGGTGTCCAGAGGGGGTGTCCCCCTTGTTGTTCGGCATGAGGTGAGATATGAGTGAATCAAACAATGACATTATCACCAATATGCGCATTAGTTTGGAAAAAGCACATGTAAAAGGTACTCCAGAGTATATAAAGAATCTACAGGCCAATTCCAGCAGCCCGAATTTTAAGGACTTTCGTCTTGAGGGCACGGCAGCACTTATGTTTGCCAAAGTGGGTTGTTGCGTGACTATTAGAAAGCGTGCAGAACCCCCTGACTTAGCTCTCAGATTCAATAATGGACAATTCTACGCGGAAGTGAAACACTTTAGAGAGAAGGAGCAAGATAGAATTGACGCTGCTAAGATGAGTGGGCTTGATGATGAAAGTGAATTAGAACCGTATGGCGACACAGTCCTACTACAAGGTAAATCTGCTTGGGAACAAGTTTATTGTGTGGCTAAAGACAAGATAAATCAATATAAAGAACACGCCCCTAATATCTTGGTTATTGAGAGTAGCAGCACTAGTATTGAAGATACAGAAATACCTACAGCAATCAATATGATTGACGAGGACGTTCGTTCCGGCGATTCTCCAGGACTTACCAAACTTAATGGCATTTTATTGGCGTTAGATTGGTCTAATATCTCTCGACAATGGCGAGAAGTATTTTTTTACCCAACAAGCAAGCCTGCTGTTTCACTTAGTCGGGAACTTTCCGGTTTGCTTGATGAGATTCGTCAGGGTTAGCAGCTACCCATGCAGGACTAAAAGGGAGTCTTAGAGGGACGAAGTCCCTCTTTAATAATTATTCCCCTTTCCCTT